>NZ_PNOR01000010.1 GCF_002869765.1 Deinococcus planocerae
CCCATTCGGAGATCCCCGAGTCAACGCCTCTTTCCGGCTCGTCGGGGCTTATCGCAGGTAAGCGCGTCCTTCATCGGCTCCAGTGCCAGGGCATCCACCGTGGACCCTTGTTCTCTTGACCATTCTGTCTCTGTCCTCAACCCGTTCTCCCACAGGGAGAGACGGGTGAATTCGTGCATTTCTCGCTCGCACCTTCGCTTGTCATGCTGCTCGCCTCAACCGAGGCTCAGAAAAGATACAGGCCCGCCCCCGTCTTGTCAACACCTCCACCGCCCCTCTTCAGGTCGGGCGACTGCCGGAAAGCACACCCCCGGCGCGGAGGCCGGGGATATTGTCTGAGCGCCGCGAAGAGAGGGGTCAGCGTTGCAGCAGCACCGTCTCCTGGACCCGGAGGCCCTGGGCCAGGGCGTCACGGGCGTGCTGGCGGGCGGCGTTGAGGTCGTGGTCGCGGTAGTTGCCGCACTCGAGTTCGCTGACCCCGGGAATGGGACGGTCGTGAGCCTCGGTGTCGCGCAGGGCCGCCTCGAAGGCGCGCAGGACGCCCTGCTCATCGGGCTCGCCGATGACAGCCATGTACATGCCGGTGCGGCAGCCCATCGGAGAGACGTCCACCACATGGTCGAGGTGGTCGCGCAGATACCCCGCGAGCAGGTGTTCGAGCGTGTGGATGGCCGCCGGGTCGATGGCCCCCCGGTTGGGTTGCAGCAGCCGCAGGTCGTACTTGCTGATGCTGTCGCCGCGCGGGGTGGTTTTCACGCCTGCCAGCCGGACGTAGGGGGCGTGCACTCTGGTGTGGTCGAGGTCGAAAGACTCCACGTTTGCCATACCCTCCATTGTCGGGGGCTCCCGGGCAGACAATGTGAGGGCTGCGGGCGGGTCCACTCGGCAGAGGTGACCTGTCTCCCTATACTTCCCGGGTGCCGACCCTGCTCGACCGCACGCGCCCCTTCCCCGTCTGGGTGCCTCTCCTGATTGCCGCCCTCCTGGTCGCCGCCGATCAGGGTCTCAAGGCGTGGGCGCTCGCCAACCTGACCTACGGGGCGGCGCCCGTCGCCTTCCTGCCGGGCCTGCTGGAGTGGCAGCTCACCTTCAACACGGGCGCGGCGTGGAGCCTCTTTTCGGGCTCCGCCGTGCCGCTGGCCCTGGCGCGGCTGGCCGTGGGCGTGGGCCTGCTCGTCTACGTCACCGTGCGTCCGCAGGGCCGCTTTCTGACGGTCGTGCTCAGCATAATCGCCGCCGGGGCCATCGGCAACACCATCGACGGGCTGCGGCAGGGCAAGGTGACCGACATGCTGCACGCCCCTCCGCTGAGTGCGGTCACCCGGGCCGTGGGTGCCGGGGACTTCCCGATCTTCAACATCGCGGATTCCTGCGTGGTCGTGGGGACGCTGCTGCTCCTCATCGCCAGCGTGGTGCAAGACCGCAAGCGGAAGGTGTAATCGCTCGCCGGGGCCCAGGCCGCAGAGGGACAGCCCAGAACAGAAGCGCCCCCATCCGCTCGGGACAGGGACGCTTCGAGGCTGGGACTTGGCCTTGCCTCAGATCACGTTCTTGCGGCATTTCGTGCAGACGCGCATCCGCACGGACACGCCCGCCCGGGTGACGGTGAGGGGCTGGAGGTTGGGCTTCTGGGTCCGCTTGGTGATGCCGGTGGTCTTGCGACCGACGCCACCCGCCGCGCGGGCCTTACCGCGGCGAATGACCGAGTTCACGACAATTGGCCCCTTGCCGCACATTTCGCATACTTTGGACATCTTCGCACTCCTTCTTGAGCCTGACCCGGTGTTCTGCCACAGGAGGGGACCCTCCGGCTGGGGTGCCGGGAAGCGCCGCCGCGCCGGGCGGGATCAGGCAAGCCTTCCAAAGGTAGCACACCCCCGCGTCCGCTGGGTAGCCACCCACGCCACACCCACAAAAAACCGGGCCCCGTGAGGGAACCCGGTCGAGTGGAGAGCGAGCTTAACGCAGGACCTTGAGCGCCTTGAGGATGGCGATCAGGATGACGCTGCCGATCACACCCCAGATGATGCTCCAGAAGGAAAAGCCCGCACCCGCCGCACCCGCGCCGCCGATGTTGAGCAGGCTGCCGAAGATCCACTGGGCGAGGAAGGCCCCGACGATGCCGATCAGGATGTTGGCGACCGCACCCTGCTGGGCGTCCGTCTTCATGATCAGGCTCGCGAGCCAACCGCACAGCGCACCTACCAGAATAGTGATGATCCAACCCATGATTTGACCTCCAGGACGTTGAGTTTCAACGATCAACCACTCGTTGTGATGGCACAATGAGACTCGCACCCGGCTCTCAGTGTGTGGCATGCTACCTTCTCAAGGCTGACCCAAGGTGGGGTGGAGGTCCGGCGAATTCCCGCTAAGGAAGAGCTCCGAACACGTTCGGGGGGGCCTCATGTCTGACGGCAGGCTGACGCCCGCGTGGGTCTGCCCTGTCTTGACTCCTGGGAGCCGACCCGGGCCGTCACCGCTAGCATGGGCGGACCCGCCGCCGCCGTGCGGCACGGAGGAGCGCCCCATGCCCGGACTCATCGAACGCTACCGCGAATATCTGCCCGTCACCGACAAGACGCCTGCCCTCACCCTGCACGAGGGGAACACGCCCCTGATCCCCGCGCCGAGGCTCAGCGCCCACCTGGGGGTGGACCTCTACCTGAAGTACGAGGGCCTGAACCCCACCGGGAGCTTCAAGGACCGCGGCATGGTGATGGCCGTCGCCAAGGCGGTCGAGGCCGGGGCCGACACCATCATCTGCGCGAGCACCGGGAACACCAGCGCCGCCGCCGCCGCGTACGCCGCCCGGTCGGGCCTGAAGTGCATCGTGCTGATCCCAGACGGCAACATCGCGCTGGGCAAGCTCGCGCAGGCGATGGCGTACGGGGCCCGGATCGTGGCGATCAACGGGAACTTCGACGTGGCGCTGAGGCTCGTGCGGCAGATCAGCGACGAGCACCCCATCGCCCTGGTGAACTCGGTGAACCCCTACCGCCTGCAAGGGCAGAAGACGGGCGC
Organism: Deinococcus planocerae; assembly: GCF_002869765.1. Lineage (NCBI taxonomy): Bacteria > Thermotogati > Deinococcota > Deinococci > Deinococcales > Deinococcaceae > Deinococcus > Deinococcus planocerae. The sequence continues at coordinate 3,025 of NZ_PNOR01000010.1, forward strand.
GTTCGAGGTCGTGGACACGTTGGGGCACGCGCCCGATATCCTCGCCATCCCGGTGGGAAACGCGGGCAACATCAGCGCGTACTGGATGGGCTTCCGGGAATACCACGAAGCCGGGAAGAGCGGCGCCCTGCCGAAGATGTGGGGCTTTCAGGCGGAGGGGGCCGCTCCCTTCGTCCGCAACGCCATCGTGGACGAGCCGCAGACGATTGCCACGGCCATCCGCATCGGGAATCCGGCGAGCGCCCACCTCGCGCGGGCGGCGGTGCAGGAGAGCGGCGGACTCTTCGACATGGCGGACGACGACGAGATCATGCACGCCTACAACCTCGTGGCGCAGGAGGGCGTGTTCTGCGAGCCCGCCAGCGCGACCCCGGTCGCGGGCCTGCTGAAGATGCACGCCGCCGGGAAGCTCACGCCCGGACAGACGGTCGTCGCCGTGCTGACGGGCAACGGCCTGAAGGACCCCAACGCCGCCATGCGCGCGGTCGAGGCGCCCAGGGGCATCGAGGCGAACATGGAGCGGGTGTTGGAGAGCATTCTTTGAGGGTGAGGAGGCGGTGCGCGGTGCGCGGGACGCGGGGTGAGTGGGAAGTGGGAAGTGGGAAGTGGGAAGAACGGGGCGCCTCGGCTCTCCACGTGTTACGAGAGCAACCATGACCCCCTTCACCGTCCGCGCACCGGCGTCGAGCGCGAACCTCGGCCCCGGCTTCGACAGCCTGGGGCTGAGCGTTCCCCTCTTCACCACGCTGCGGGTGACGCCGCAGGACGTGACGGAGGTCGTGCCGCTGGGGCCCGAGCTGGAAGGCACGCCTGCCGACGAGAGCAACTACGTCTACCGGGCGATGCTCCTCGCGGCGAAGAGAGTGAAGCGGGACCTGCCGCCCGCGCGGGTGGAGATCGAGACGGAGGTGCCGCTGGCGCGTGGGCTGGGGAGCAGCGCCGCCGCGCTCGTCGCCGGGATCGTCGCGGGCAATGAGTTGCTGGGGCGGCCCCTGGACGACGAGGCGGTGCTCGACGTGGCGGCGCGCGAGGAGGGGCACCCCGATAACGTGGCCCCGGCCCTCTTCGGCGGGATCGTGGTCGCCACGCTCGACAGGCTCGGCACGCACTACGTCCGGCTGGAACCGCCCCCGAACCTCGGCGTCACCGTGCTCATCCCCGACTTCGAGCTGTCCACGAGCAAGGCCCGCGCCGTGCTCCCCAAGGAATACAGCCGGGCGGACGCCGTGCACGCCCTCTCGCACGCCGCACTCCTAGCCGCCGCGCTCTCGCAGGGTCGCCTCGACCTCCTGCGGCACGCGATGCAGGACTACATCCACCAGATCTGGCGCGCGCCCCTGGTGCCGGGTCTCAGCGACATTCTGGAGGAGGCGCACCGGCACGGCGCCCTGGGGGCGGCCCTCAGCGGCGCGGGGCCCACGGTGCTGTGCTTCCACGACACGCGGGAGGAGACGGTGAGGCTACACGCCTACCTGCACGGCGTCATGCGGAAGAACAGGCTGACGGGGCGGGTGGAAGACTTTCCCATCGACACTCGGGGGACCGTGGTGAGTCGGGAGCCGGGCGCGGCGCCGGAGGGGCGTTAACCTCAGCCGCCCTTCGCCCGCCGCTCGCTGCTCCGCACGGGGAGGGGAGCGCCCACCACAACCCCGGCGGGCGGCTCATGGTGCTCGATGCTGACCCTCGGGAGCAGGCGGTCGAGCCACCCCGGCAGCCACCAGTTCCACTTCCCGGCGATCTTGAGGAAGGCGGGGACGAGGACGAGGCGCACGAGGGTCGCGTCGAGCGCCACGGCGACGGCCAGCCCCAGGCCGATGCTCTTGTTGGCGACGACGCGCCCGGCGATAAAGGCGCAAAAGACGATGAACATGATCACCGCCGCCGAGGTGATGATCCGGGCGGTGCGGCCCACGGCGAGCACGACGGCCTCGTCGTTGGGGTGGCCGCGCAGCACCTCCTCCTGCACGCGGGAGAGCAGGAAAATCTCGTAGTCCATGCTCAGGCCGAAGAGGACCGCGAAGAGCAAGAGGGGCAGGCTGGAGTCGAGCACGCCCACGTCCTGCGGGATGCCGAGCGGCGCGGCGAGGAAACCGCCCTGCACCACGAGCGTGACGACCCCGTAGGCTGCCCCCACCGTCAGCGCGTTCATCACGATGCTCTTGAGGGGCACGAGCAGGCTGCGGAAGGCGACCATCAGCAGCACGAAGGTCGCCGCGAAGACGGTGAGGACGGCGGCGGGAAAGGCGTCCGTGATCGCGTGGCTGAACTCCCGCTCGCCGATGGGCGCTCCCCCCAGCAGGAAGGGAAAGCCGCTCGCCGCGAGGGTGGCGCGCAACCGGGTCTCGAAGGGGTCGATCTGGTCGGCGCGCAGGTATCGGTCGGGAATCACCGTCACCCGCAGCAGGGTCCGGTCGGCGCTGAAAGAGCGGCGGGTGAGGAGGCTCAGGGCGCCGAGCGAGTCCGTGCCCAGGCTCGCCCCACTCCCGCCCGCGAGGTCGGCGGGCGTCAGGAAAGGGCTGATCACGGTCTGCACGCCGGGCAGGGCGAGCAGGTCTTCCACCACCTCCCGGAAGCGGGCGCGTTCCTGCGGGCCGTACCTCTGCCCCTCCAGATCGAGGATGACCTCGAACTGGCTGAGGAGGCCGCCCGAGCCGAGGTCGCGCACATCGGCGAGTGCGTCGCGGCTCTCCACCCCCGGCGTGAGGCCCCACGCGCCCGCGTAGCCCGTCCGCATGTCCCGGGCCGGGAGGGCGAGCACGAGCAGGAAGAGGGTGCTGAGCCCCACCGCGAGCCAGGGCCGGGCCGTCACCCGCCGGGCGAAGGCGGTCCAGGCGCCCGAGGCCGCCGCGTTCTGGCTCCAGGTGAAGCGCAGGAGGCGGGGGCTGTTCACCCTTTCGCCGAGCAGGGCGAGGAGGGCGGGCAGGGCGGTCACGCTGGCGAGCACGGTGAGGAGGACGGCGAGGACGCCTCCCAACCCCATCGAGCGCACGAAGGCGATGGGCGGGAGGATCAGGGCGGCCATCGCGATGGCGACGGTCAGGCCGCTGAACAGGACGCTGCGCCCCGCCGTGAGGACGGTACGGGAGGCCGCCGCTCTTGAGTCCCCGTCCCGGGCGAGTTCCTCCCGGAAGCGGTTGACCATCAACAGGGCGTAGTCGATCCCCGCCCCGAGGCCGAGCAGGGTCACGACGCTCTGGGCGAAGGTGGAGACCTCCGTCACCCGCGTCAGCCCGTACACGCCCGCCATCGCCACGGTGATGCTCAGGACGCCGATTACCAGGGGCAGCCCGGTGGCGACGAGCGCCCCGAAGACGAGCAGGAGGACCAGCGCTGTGAGGGGCAGGGCGGCGAACTCGCTGCGTTTGGTGTCGCCCTCCGCGAATTCGGTGAAGTCGTCCGCGATGGCCTGCCCGCCCGTCACGCGCACGGCGAGTCGGCCCGCCCCCGCCTCCCGCTCGGCCTCGTCGGCATAGGCGCGCACGCGGGCCAGGGTCTCGGTCGCGCCCTCCAGCAGCGGAATCTGGGCGACGGTCAGGGCCAGGGCGCCGTCCGGACTCACGGTGGGCACGGCCCCCTGCGCGCCGCCGGGCAGGACGCGCGTGACGCCCTCGACCTCCCCCAGTCCCCGGATGAAGCGGTCGTGGGTGGCCCGGCCCTCCGGCGTGGTCAGGGGCGGATTGAGGCGGGTGACCAGCAGGGCGGTGTTCGTGTCCGTCTCGCCGAACCTCTCGCGGAGCAGGGTGGTGACGCGGGTGCTCTCGGCATCCTTCAGGGCGCCGGGGTTGGCGCTCAGGGCACGCGGGGCGAGGGAGGCGGGGTAGGCGCTGAGCAGGGCGAGCAGCACCCAGCAGGCGACGACCGGCCAGGGATGACGGGCGACGAACCGCGACAGGAGACGCACGGGAGGCAGTAGAGCATGGGGGCGGGAACCGGACAGGGCGGAAGAATGCAAGCTCGGCGGCGCGGCGGGTCGGGCGCCGCTCAGCCTAGAAAAACTCGTCCGCCAGCCGGTAGTACGCCAGTTTCCGCTCGTCCACGAGTGAGCGCCCGTACGTGTCGAGGAAGCGTTCGGCGTGTTCCGGCCCGAGGTTGCGAATCAAGCTGCGGTGCGCCAGGGCGAGGTCGGCGTGGCGGTCGGCGATCCCGGCGCGGCCCACATCCACGAAGCCTTCGACGTACTCACCGCTCACGATCAGGTTGGGGAGGCAGGCGTCCCCGTGCGTGACCACGAGGTCTTCCGACTCGGGGCGGGTGCGGACGAGTTGATTGAAGACCTCGGCGGCGCTCTTTCCGAGGCGCTCGTCGTCGAAGTCCTCCTCGTCCACCAGCCCCGCCGCCACCCGTTCGCGGGCGAGGCGCAGCATGACGGGCAGGGTCATGGTGAAGGGGCACTCGCGCACGGGGAGGGCGTGGAGTTCGCGCAGGGCGCGGGCGAGGAGGCTGACTGCCCGCTCGGGGTGGAGCAGGACGTCCGGGTCGCTCATGGGAAGGCCGGGCAGGCGCGTCATGGCGAGGTATTCGTGTTCGGCGGTCGTCTCGTAGCCCACGACCGCCGGGACAGGCACCCGGCCCGTGAGCCAGCGCAGACGTTCGCGCTCCTGAAGGAGGGAACTCGACGGCAGGCCGCCGCGCACCTGAACCTTCACCACGTACCGCTGGCCCCGCCACACGCCCGCGCCGCTCTCGCCGTGGGTGACGGCCTCCCAGCGGGCGGCGGGGAGCACGCGGCGCAGGGAGTCGGGGAGGCTCAGGGTCATGCGGGGCAGGATACGGGAAGGTCGTCCCGTCCCCCATCCTCCCACCCCTGTAGACTGCCCGGGATGAAGGTCGGTCTGCTGAACTCGCTGGGCACGCGACATGCCCGCTACTGGGCGGCGCTGCTCAGGGAACTCGGGGTGGAGACGGTGACGCCCTCCCTCCCCACCGGGGAGGCCCTCGCGCTGGGCCGGGAGAGCCTGCCGGGAGAGCCGGTGCAGGTGCAGCTCGCGCTGGGGCGGATTCTCGAACTCGGGCGGGTGGACGCCGTGCTCGTGCCGAGGGCGGCCCCGGTGGCGAACGACGCCTGGGGGGAGGCGCTGACCGAACTGCTGCCCCGGCGGCTCAGCGGCCTGCCGACCCTGATTCCCCTGCCCGAGGGCGGCGACGAGATGGCGGCGGCGGCGATGGACCTCGGGCAACGCCTCACCCGCAACCCGGGCCGGGTGCGGCTGGCGCTGGAGCGCGTCAAGCCGCTGGCGTCGGGGGGACGCGAGGAGATGCCAGCCCTGAGCCGGGCCTCGCGGGTGACGGTCGCCGTGATCGGCCCGCGTGCCCTGCTCGGCGACCCGGACCTCGGCGGGGGGCTGCGCTCGGCGCTGGAGGGGCTGGGCCTGCACCCCGTCTTCTCCTCCGAGCTGCCCGCCTCGCAGGTGGCGGCGCGGGGGGAGCGGATGGAGCGGGCGACGGCTCCCGCCGGGGAGCGTGAACTCTTCGGCGCCCTCAAGTTGCTGGAAGGCAAGAGCGCGGTGCGGGGCGTCCTCTTCGCGTCTCCCGCGCGGGACGGGGCGCACCGGGCGGCCCTGAACCGCCTCGCCGGACAGACGCACAAGCCCGCGCTGGTGATCGACGTGGACGGCGGGCAGACGGAGTGGCCCGAACTCGTGGGCTTCCGCGACCGGGTGACGCTGGGGGCGTCGGCGCGGGCGGCCACGGGCGCGGACGGGGGGGAGGCGTGAACTTCTGGCGCTGGCTGACCACCCCCGACCCCGAGCCGGGTTTCACGCGGCGCAAGCTCGGGCGGCTGCTGCTGCGGGTGCTCCTCTTCACGGTGCTGGCGACGGTGCTCTCGGCGCTGCTGCGCGTGGTCGGGCTGGGGCCGTACCTCGACACGTGGTGGGGCACCCTGCTCTTCGTGCTGGCGCTGTACATCCCGCTCGCGCGCTTCCTGAACGTGGACACCTTCGCGCCGCGCCGGACGGTGGGGGCGGCGGCGCGGACGGGCACGAAGGGCAAGACGACGAGCGCTGAGCGCCGCAAGGAGCGCAACCGGTACGCGGGCGTCCGCAAGGGACCGCCGCACAGTGGCCGCAGGCGCTGAGGAGCACCCGTCCGCCGGGGTGGAGCCCTCCGGCCACCCACCCTCCCCGCCGACCCACGCCAAGGCCCGCCCCGCCCGCGAGTGGGTGTGCGAGGGCGTGTTCCGACCCCTCGCCGCGCGGCTGGTGTCGCCGCTGGCCCAGCGGGGCATTAATCCCCTCCACGTCGTGCTGGCCCACACGGCGCTGGGGGTCGGGGTGGGCGTGCTCCTGCGGCGGGGGCACCGGGTCACGCCCGCCGTGCTCCTCCAGGTCAAGACCCTGCTCGACAACCTCGACGGGCAGCTCGCCCGCGCGACCGGGCAGACGACCGAGACGGGGCGCTACCTCGACACCGAGGGCGACCTCCTCGTGAACGCCGCCGTTCTGGTGGGCCTCGCCGGGTGGTGGGGGGTGCCGCTCACGGTGCTCCAGAGCCTGATCCTGAGCGTGGACTACCTGTGGGAGCGCGACCACCGGGAGGCCCGGGGCGAGGTCTTCCGCGATCCGCCCGCCCAGGCGGGAGACGACCCGCGCGTCCTGGCGGCCCTGAAGAGGGGATACGCCCTGTACTTCACCCCGCAGGAGCGTGTGCTCGGGGCCCTTTTCGAGGGGCGGCTGCGCGCGGCGGCAGGCGGGCCTCCCACCCCCGACGACCGCCTCGCCTACACCCCGCGCGAGATCAACGTGGTCGCGGTGAACCTGGGGCTGAGCACCCAGCTCCTCGCCCTGGGGCTGTGTTTGACCGCGCGGCGGCCCGGCGTGTACCTATGGAGCCTGCCCGCCCAGGCGCTGCTGCTCGCGGGGGTGCAGGGGTGGCGGGAGGGGCGGGTCAGGGGGAAGTGGTGAGTGGTCAGTGGTTCGGGTCCTCTTTTCACCACTCACCACGAGCCACTCACCCCTCCTCCAGCGGGTAGGTGCGCGCCGCCCGCACCGCCAGCACGATCAGGTAGCCGTAGAACACTATCACCCCCACGAACACCAGCCAGCCGGGGAAGTTGCCGATGTCGGCGAGCGAGAGCGCTTCGGGGAATTCGAGCACCCAGCCCTTGGGCTGCGACAGGTCGAGCTTGGCGAACCACGCGAAGAGCACCGCCGCGTAGATCCACAGGTAGTTGCGGTTGAGCCGCCAGCCCAGGGCGTCGGCGCGGCTCATCGGGCTGCGGGGCTTGCCGAGTTCGGCCAGCAGCAGTTGGTGCCAGCCGGGGTCCACCGCGTCGCCGAGCATCGCCGGGTAGAAGAAACGCTCCATGATCCGCACCCGGTGGTGGGCGATCTCGAAGGTGCGGAATCTCCGGGCCTCCAGCCGCAGGAAGTAGTAGTTCAGGAACATGGCGAAGAGGAAGGTGACGTGGCTGTTGTCGGGGTTCCCCAGCGCGAAGGAGGCCAGACCGGCGGTGGTGACGACCGCCCAGTTCGTCGTCGTGTCGAGGCGCTGGCGGTAGGCGGTCATCTTGCCGACCTCGGCGCGGTAGAGGTGGATCAGGGCGTTGGCGGTGTTCGTGCTGTAGCTCAGCTCGGTCAGCGCCCGGTCCAAGACGGCGCCCTGACCACGCCCTACGCCGGGCACGGGCGGCACCTGGGGCAAGTGGACGGGGGCGGGAGGCGGGGGGGCGTCACCCCTTCAGGGTAAAGCTCCCCGTGGGGCAGGCATGAGGGGCGCGCGTCCTTCTGTCCCCATTCCCCCCCGACCTCCCCGTCAGTGCATGTCGGTGCGCCCGACGTTGCCGCTGGCGAACCACGCCCGCACCCCCAACCCGGCGTGCAGGAGGTGCAGGAAGATCAGCCCCAGCACCAGCCCCGAGAGCGAGGTCAGGAAAAGGGGCAGCGTCAGCGCGACCCCCGCCGTGAGCAGGCGCAGCGGGGCGAGCTGGCGGGCGGTGAAGAGCAGCTCCTTTTCCGGCTCCAGCGTGAATTCCAGCCCCATGCAGGCGAGGTAGAACAGCGCGAAGCCCCCCGCCAGCAGCCAGCGCACGCCCGGCTCGGCGGGCCCCTCCACCGCCACGGCGTGCTCGACCATCGCGCCGATCAGGGTGATCCCGACCACGAGGGGCAGGTGGAGGTAGGACCACGCCAGGAAGCGCCAGCGGTTGTGCGAGTCGGGCTCCCGCCGACCGATGTAGTCGAAGTAGACCCACCACAGCCCGAAGCCCAGCAGCAGGCCCAACACGAAGCGCAGCACGGTCACCGGGCCCAGGGTCTCCACCTCCGCCAGCCCGTTCACGACGCCCACGAGGCTCTCCCCGAGCACGATGATCACGAAGAGGCCAAAGCGTTCGGGCAGCTTGCGCGCGGGCGCGGGAAAGACGCGCGGCTGGTCGGCGAGGGTCAGCAGCGGCGTCACGAGGTCGATCAGGAGCCCCACTCCCTTGAGGATCAGCGCCAGCGGGCCGGTCAGGAAGGCCGCGACGGTCCAGAGGACGATGCTGGCGCTGAAGCCGCGCACGTACACGTCGGTGACGGGCCGCACCCCCGGATTGTGCCGCCCCGCCCGCCACCACATCCATGTGATCAGCGCCCGGGCGAAGGCGTACGACAGCGCGAAGCCGGTCGCGGTCTTGCCCAGCCCGTACTCGGCGGTCGCGGCCATCCCCGCCACGGCGAGCATCTGGAAGAAGGTGACGGCGCGGAAGCTCAGGTCGTAGGTCTCGAAGCGCTCGTTGTAGTACGCGACGCTCAGCCACACCCACCACACCGGGACGAACAAGAGCAGGAACTCGCCCAGGCTGCGCGCGTCGGGGTGCCCCGCGAGGTGGTGCGCCAGCCGCGAGATCACGACCACGAAGACGAGATCGTAGAAGAGTTCGAGCCAGGTGACCCGCCGGGCATCCTCCCCGGGGGCGTGGAGCTGCGGGGTCTGCCACCAGAGCCGGACGTTGCGCCACATGCCCGGACCTTACTCCGCCCGCCCGCCGGGTGTCCTCCTGGCCGAATGGGGAGGGAGAGCCGCGACGACTCAGCGCAGGAAGGGGTTGGTGCGCCGCTCGGCCCCTATGGTCGTGGCCGGGCCGTGGCCGGGGTACACGGCGGTCTCGCCCGGCAGCGACAGCAGCTCGCGCGCGATCCCCGCGAGCAGTTGGGGATGGTTCCCGCCCGGCAGGTCGGTGCGCCCGATTCCGCCCTGAAAGAGCGTATCGCCCGCCACCACGAAGCCCTCTCCGACGAAGACGACGTGCCCCGGCGCGTGTCCCGGCAACTCGCGCGCGGTGAGGGTCAGGTCGCCCGCCTGGAAAGTCTGCCCCTGGGTGATCTCGTGCTCGGGCGCCTCCGGCTGGATGAACGGCAGGTTCCAGCGGGCCGCCGACGCCGCGCCCAGGCGGTAGAGGGGGAGGTCGGCGGGGTGGAGGGAGACGGGCACCTCCAGCGCCTCCCGCACCGGCTGCACCGCGCCGATATGGTCGAAATGCGCGTGGGTGAGGAGGATGCCGCGCACCGTCACGCCCGCCTCGCGCACGAGGGCCAGCACCCGCTCGGCCTCGTCGCCGGGGTCGAAGAGAAAGCCTTCGCCACCCTGCCCCGCCACGAGCACCGCGTTTTCCTGCAAGGGCCCGGTCGGGAGGGTCCAGACCTGTGCCGTGCCGTGTTGCCTCGCTCTCGTCATGAGGAGGAGTGTAGATGGGCAGGAGAACCCCAGGATCGGCACCCGCCTCTCCGGCCAAGCAGGCACCCAGGGTCTTGGGTCTGTACCACCCATAAGTGGTACGAAGTGACGGTATGATTTTGGAATATGGCCCCCTCGACGGAAAAAATTAAGGTCACCCACACGCTTACCCGCCACACCCACAGTCGGGTGCGCGAATTGGTGCAGCGGGGGGAAGTCAAGGACGTGAGCGCCTTTATCGAGCAAGCGGTCGAGCAGGCCCTGCGTGAACACAAGCTGCGGAATCTCGCGCTGGAGCTGGAAGCTTTCGAGGACCCAGACTACGCCGCCGAGGTCGCGCGCTTGGGAGAAGAGGGCATGGAAGACCTCCGGGTGGAGCTGAACCGGCGTGGCTGAACCGCAGCGCGGGGAGGTCTGGCAGGTGCAGTTCAATCCTTCGTTACAGAGCGAGGGCAAGGATCAACACCCGGCGGTCATCCTGAGCATCGACGAATTGAACCGCTCAAAAATGCCCTTGACGACCGTTGTGCCCCTGACGAGCGTGCCCCCGAGACGTGAGGGGATGTTGAACGTGCGGGTGGAACCCACCGACGACAACGGCCTCACCAAGATCTCGTGGGCGCAGCCGCACATGATCCGGGCCATCAACAAGGATCTGCGCTTGGTGAGGCGCCGGGGCGTTCTCGCGGCGGCGGACTTCGAACGCATCGCTCAGGCGGTGCGGGATGTTCTGGGGCTTTAGGGCGAGAGGGGCCCGTCGAATGCCCGGTTGCCGTGACGTTAGATCACGCCGAGCCGCACCAGTTCCTTCGGCTCATATACCGGCAACCCGAGCTTGTCGTGCATCCGCAGGAGATGTTTATCCTTCGTGACAAGTGCCTCGGCCTCTGAGGTCATCAACAGGTTGAGTAGATACCAGTCTTTCGGGTCCGGGCAAGACGGCCAATCGAACGACTGCACCCGCTGCACCACCTCCGCCACTTGAAGCAAGTCGTAGGCAAGCCCGAACGCCTCGGCGGCCGTGAGCCCACCACCCAGCGACAACACATTCTGATACGTCAACACCCGCCGCAATTCCACAAAATGCTCCTCGCCCAACACGAACACCACGTCGAAACGCTTTGCCGCAAGCAGCAGGTCACGGGCGGGACCGCGTGGGCTCGTCGCGCCGCTAAGAATGACGTTCACGTCTGGGATCACACGGGGAGCATCCGGCACTCAGCCTGCCCGCTTCCTGGTCAGGAGCCGTCTACCGAACTTCCGCACGATCTCCTCCCTGGTCGGCTCAGGCAGACGGGGGCGATCATCGGGCTCGTCCGTTCGCTGAGAGCGTGCCCACTCGATGGCCCGCTCAATCAGCTCCTCGCGCTCCTCATCGGAGAGCACCGAGAAGACCTCCCGCAGCCGGTCGAGGCTGGGTGTCGCCACAGGCACACGCCGCCCGAGCCGGGCATCGACGGCAGCCTTTGGGACGCGGTAGCGCGGTCGCCCGGTCGGGGTGGTGCCAATCTGGATGGCTTCCAGGTCGCCTTCCCTGATCTGGCGCCGCACGGTGTCGTCGCTCACGTGTAGGAGCCGCGCGACCTCGGTGACGGTAAGCAGGGCTTGAGGCTTGGGAGTCATGGGGCCAGTTTACCGCAAAAGCCGCAGACTCCGCAAAACACGGTACAACTTAGCCCAGGGGCCGCACCGCGTCCGCCGTCGTGAAGTCCGCCGCGTTCAGGCCAGCGGGCAGGCCCGGCCCCACGATGGCCGCCCCCCGCGCCTCCGCCGCCGCCAGTTCCGCGTTCAGGGCCAGCAGGAAGGCCAGCACGTCCGCGCCCGCGGGCATTCCATATGCCGCCCGCACCGCCGCGTCCAGCCGTTCCTGCGCGTCCCGCAAAGGGTTCTTGCCCGGCGTGTCCAGCGTGCGGTACAGGTCGCGCAGGCTCCAGCCCTGGCGCTTCATCACCTCGTTGCGCAGCCCGCGCAGCGCCACCGCCGCCTCCGCCACCGCCCGCACCTGCTCAGATGTGGGGGATTGAGGCCAGGGGAAGGAGTCGAAGACGGTATCGGAGGTGTAGCGGAAGTCCCCCTTCATCGTCGAGCTACGGGCTTTGAGCCATTCCCAGTGCATCGAGGATTGCAGGACTCCGAACGAATAATCATCGGACAGTGGAAAGACGATCAGCGCGGCATTCGGGCGAATCTCCGAGGAGACGAACTCGAAGATCGGACGCTTCGTGACCTGACCGCAGGCGACGTAACGGGGCAGGGACGCGATTTTCTCAATGAGTTCGCCGCGCCCGTAGGACAGCAGCCACCACTGATTCAGGAAATTGCGGTGGTGCTTGTTCGTCTTGGCCTTCGGATTGACGGCCACAACCTCGGCGTTGCGCTGTTCCTCCTCGGCGGCGGCGGCCTCTCTCGCTGGCAAGACTTCGCGTTCGACCCGTGTAAATGGCAGCTTGTAGGCTCTGGCGGCGAACACGTCACGCGGCTGGAAATCAATGACGTAGCGGCTGGGATGCGGTGGGGCGGTGCTCAACAACTCGTCTGCCGTCAGGTACGGAAAGATGACCTCGGCATTCTTGCGGTCGGCGTTCATCATCTGCCCGACCTCCAAGCCGTCCAGCAGAAAACCCTTGTGGCCGTGTGTCTGGCCCTGGTAGCACGCGCCGCTGCGGGCGTTGACGCTCAACCTCTGCGCGGCGGTCACGTCGGTTCCGGCAGAGAGGGCGGAGTTGATGACGGGCACGTCCACGCTCTGCCACGGGCTGTCGCGGCGGTCTCCTACCTGCCAGCTCAGGTGCTTGGGCCCCGGCTGCGGACCCCGGACCCAGTTGACGATGCTGACGTGAACGGCGGCGTCCCCGCTCCAGACCTGGCTGCTCACGGCGTCGGTGAGGGTGCCGCCGTGCGCGGTGACGTAATCCAGGCCGCCCACGCGGCTGTCGTTCTGGCGGATGGTGTTCGTGCCGACCAGCCCGGCCCGCTGGCCTTCTTCCAGGTGGTCGTGCGCCCGGCGAATCCAGTAGACGCAGTAGTCGGCGCGGCCCGGCACGTCGGGGTAGGCGGCGCGCAGCTTGCGGACGTAGGCCGGGCCCATCTCGCGCTGAAGTTTGTTCTTGCTCTGAAAGGGCGGGTTGCCGACGACGGCGTTCACGCGCGGCCAGGGGGTAAAGAGGGCGTCGCCCTGCACGATGCGGTCGTCGAGGTTGTCCAGCGGGAGCGGCTGGTCGAAGTCCAGGCCGGTGTTGCCCAGCAGGCCCTGCATCTCGCGGATGGCGAGTTCCTTGGCGAGCGTGAGGGTCACCTTGGCGAGTTCCGCGCCGAAAGGGTCGTACTCCAGCCCGTGCATCTGCCGGATGCTGACGCGGCCAGGCGGCAGCGGCGTGCCCGGCGCGGACAGGTCCCGCAGCCGCAGCAGGGCGCGGGCCTCCAGACGGCGCAGCTCCCGGTACGCGACATACAGAAAATTGCCGCTGCCGCACGCGGGGTCGAGGACGTGGAACGAGGCGAGTTCGTCCAGCAGGCCGCGCAGTTCCTTTTGCGTGCCCGCGGCATCAATCCGCGTCTGAAACGGCGTGACGACCGTGGGCAGCACGACGCGCATGATGTCGGCTTCACTGGTGTAGTGCGCGCCTCTGGCGTGCCGGTCGGCCTTGCCCATGCTGCTCTGGAACAGCACCCCGAAAATCTGCGGCTGAATCCGCGCCCAGTTGTTCTCCAACGCGGCCCGGTGCAGGAGGTGCAGCTCGTCTCGGTTCAGTTCGATGGGGTCCACGACGCTGAACAGCCCGCCGTTGAAGTACGGGATGGGGGCGAAGCGGCCTCCGCGCGCCCGTTCCCTCGTGTTCATCTGCCGGAACAGCCCACCGAAGAGGTCGTAGCTGCTGGCCTTCCCCTGCCGCGCGTCGTCAGTCAGCTCGGTGAAAAAGCCGCGTGGGATCAGCTCGAAGTCCTCCGCGAACATCGCCATGACGCACTGGAGGAGGAACCGCTGGGCCCGGCCCCGGTCCTCGCCGCGCAGGATGACGCTGTTGAGCACCCGCGCCACGCTGTCGGCGGCCTCGCGGGTCACGTCCACCCGGTTGTTGCCGAACAGGGGCGGCCCCTCCTGCGGAAACAGGAAGTTCAGCACCGCGTAGCGTTCCGGCAGCTCGTCGATGCGCACGCGGTCCATCGGCTCGTCGAGCTGGGTGCCAAAGTCGTACACCCACAGCTCGTCGAAGTTGCACAGGACGGCGTAACGCGGCCTATCCGGCACCAGCCTCAACCAGTAGTCGAAGGCCTGCTGGTGGTGGTTCGCCAGGCCCTCGCCGCGCTTTTTCATTTCGATCAGCACGCGGGGTCGCCACACGAGGTCCGCGAACCTCTTGCCGCCGCCCTGTTTGGCGACGCGGTGTTCCAGCTCCGCGCCCGCTTCCTTGTACCCCGCGTGCCCGAACGCCTGGAACAGCCGGTCCAGGAAGACCTGACTCTCGCCCTTCTCGTCGCCCCGCAGGGTGCGCCAGTAGGCCACGAAGTCCTGCATCCGCCGCGCTGTTTCCGTCATGAACGTCCCAGAGCCTAGCTCAGCGGCGCGGCCCCGTGCGGCCCATCTTCTCCCCTACCCCAGCGCCTCCCGCAGCGCCAGCGCGAAGACCTGGAAGCTCAGGCCCGGGTTCGCGTACGCCTCCAGCGCCGACTGCAAGGCTTCGAGGGCGGTGTCGGCGCGGGCGCGGGCGTGGGGCGACTGGGTGCGCCAGACGAAGCGCAGGGCCTCGGGGTGCCACGCCGGGTCCCAGCGTTTCTCCAGATGCGCGGCGCCCTCCAGGGCCTGCCACATGCCCGCGCCGACCGCCCGGGTGAACTCGGCGGCGCCCTCCAGCGCCGCGCGCACGGCCTCCCGCTCGGCGAGGACCCCGGCCCGCCCGGCGGCGAAGGCGACGAGATCGGGGTCGGGCGCCTCCCCACCGAGGGCGAGGCCGCGCTCGATGGCCCGGTCGGCGGCGGGTGCCACGCTCAGGCGGGCGCTGCGGCTCACGATGGTGGGGATCACCGCGCGCACGTCCTCGGCGAGAAAGACGAAGAGGGCGCCGTGCGGGGGCTCCTCCACGAGCTTGAGGAGCGCGTTCGCCGCCTCCTGCCCCAGATGCTCGGCCCCGTCCACGATCACCACCCGGCGGCGGAAGGTGGGCCGGACCTCCAGAAACTCGAAGACGTGCGTCTCGTACTCGCGGCCCGAGTCCCGCCCCTCCAGGATCGCGCCGATGGGAATGAGCTTTCGCCGCGCCGTCTTGCCCGTCGCCGTGGTGGTGCGCGGCTCGACGACGAGGAGGTCGGGGTGCGCCCCCGCCGCGAAAGCGAGGCACGAGGGACACGTCCCGCAGCCCTCCCCGTACATGCCGCGCGTGCCCGTGCAGTTGTGCTGGGCGGCAACCGCCAGGGCCACGTCCCGCTTGCCCACCCGGGCGGGCCCGGTGAGCAGCAGGGCGTTGCCCCCGAACACGCCCGTCTGTTCGAGGAGCGGGCCGTGGAGGAGGGCGGCGGGGGGAAGGGTCATGGGTGGGACGCGGGGGGACGCAGCCTGTCCCGCGTCCCGCCCACCGCGCACCGCATCCCGCCCCCCATCACTTCCCTATCGCCAGCCGCGCCGCGAGGACCTGGGGCAGCCCGGCCTCCAGCGCCGCCTCCTGGGTGCGGGCGACGTCGTAGGGAACGCGGAAGACCTCGAAGTAGGCCCGCTCGGTGTCGAAGACGGCGTAGCTCGCGCGGGGATTGCCGTCCCGCGGCTGGCCGACGCTGCCGGGGTTGAGGATCACGCGGGCGCCGGGCGGGACGAGGTAGCCTCCACCCTCCGGGAAGCCCTGGAACTTGACCCACTCGCCGACCGGGGCGTTGAGGGTGGCGTACACCCCGGGGATGTGGGTGTGGCCCACGAAGCCGAGGCGCCCCCCCCACCCCGCAAAGGCCTCGCGGGCGGCGGTCACCGAGTCGATGTACTCGTCGCGGCTCAGGGGCGAGCCGTGGCGGTAGCGGGCGCCGACCTCCGGGTCGTCGATGCCGTCGCGCCAGGTGCGGATCATGTTGAGGTCGCGCCCGGAGAGGCGTTCGAGCTGCCAGCGCAGGGCGACCGAGACGACGCTCTCGCGGGGCAGGCGGCGCCCGTCCGCGTAGTCGAGGAGCATCCCGTCGTGGTTGCCCAGCACGCACACGGCCCCCGCGTCGCGCAGGGTCTGGAGCACCTCCGCCGGGTGGGGACCGTAGCCCACCGCGTCGCCGAGGTGGACGACCCGCTCGAAGCGCCGGGCGGCGGCGTCGCGCAAGACCGCCTCCAGGGCGGCGTGGTTGGCGTGGATGTCGGAGAGCAGCAGCAGCCGCACCGCGCCATCATAGCGGCTCGGCACGCGCCCAGACGGTCGGGAGGAGGGCACTGCTCTCAGGGCGTGACCGTCACCCGCCCCGCCAGAGGGTCGAGCCGGGCCACACCGCCCAGGGGCAGGGTGAGCTGCGGGCTGGTGTGCCCGAAGTCCACGTTCGCCACCACCGGAAGGTCGGCGCGGCCCGCCTCGGCGAGCACGCGGCGCACCCAGCGGGAGAGGTCTTCTACCATCTCCGGTGTGTAGCCGCGCGGGCGGGCGAGCATCAGCCCGGCGGCCCCAGCGAGGATGCCCTGCGCCGCGTAGTTGCGCAGCCAGTAGCCCACCTGCGCGGGCGGGGGCACGTCCTCGCTCGTCTCCAGGGCGAGGACCGCGCCGCGCCAGAGGTCGGGGGCAGGCCAGCCCGGCGTGCCGTTGAGCATGTCGAGCACCTCCAGGCAGCCGCCCATCAGGTGCCCCTCGGCGGGCGCCTCACCTTGCAGCCACACCCAGCCGTCGCCGGGCTGGAAGGGACGGCGGACCTCCTGCAAGCTCTCGTCCCCCCACTCCTGCCGAAATTCCGTCCACTCGGGGGCGGGCGCGAGGTCGAAGGGGCGCGGTTCCTCCACCAGCGCCCGCCGCAGCCCCTCCAGGGCGAAGGGGTGCATTCCGCCGTTCTCCGCGAGGTCGGTGAGGAGGGACGGGCCGTAATACGCCCTCACGCCCGCCCGCAGGAACTGGGTCAGGGGGATCGTCGTGTCGCTGTAGCCGAGGAACGCCTTGGGGTGGGTATGGATCAGCCCCGGGTCGAGGAAGGGCAGGAGCCGCACCGAGTCGTCCCCGCCGATGATGCTGACCATGCCGTGAATGTTAGGGTTTCGCAGCGCCCAGTGCAGGTCGTCGGCGCGGGCCTGGGGGTTCTCGGCCAGGTACTCCGGGCCGCGCAGGGCGTTCGGGGCGGGCACGACCTCCCAGCCGAGGGTGTCGGCGACCTGCCGCACGCCCGCGTGGTAGCGGCCCATCACCTCCGTGACGAAGCCGCTGCTCAGGCTGAGCGCCGCGACGCGGGAACCGGGAACGAGGCGGGGCGGGCGGATGAAGTGGGGATTCACCCGGCCAGGGTAAGGAAGGCGCGGCGGGCGGGGATGCGCCGGGTGGCCTATCTCGTAAATACTTCTGACGGGAGAAGACGGCCTATTGCTCGCTCGCACCGCCCGCGTAGGGAACAGGCTGCTCTACACATTTCATCACCGCCCGGAGAGCCTGGTGGTACTTCCGCAGCATTTCCGGTCCGTATTGGTCAGCGTGGGTGTTGACCTTCATTTCGCTGACGATCACAACCCCGTCATAGGAACGGTCAGAGCCGAAGAGCGAAGCCCGCCAAAGCTCCTTTAGCTCTGTCAGCTCCTTGCGGAAAGCTACGTCCTGCCTTAGCACACCACCCCTTGTAAGACGGGAAAAAGTCTTTAACTCTGTCCGCCCCCCACCGCGTCTAGGCTGAGCCTACTCAGCCTCCTCCATAATAAAACTCTTTACTTCTCCTCCTCCTCGCGCAGCCCGTCCCAAGAATAAAGTTCTTTACTCCGGCGGCAGCGGTGGACCCGGGCTGGAGACGCCGTTTAGGGCCTAGGTACGGAGGGGCAAAACGGCGTGCTGAGCGCGTAAAAAGGGGGACGATATGGCTAGATATCGTCCCCGTCACAGTCTAGGCCGCCGGGCGGCCATCCGTCACTTCTACCGTTGGACCCGTCGGCACTTCAGCACCCAGAAGAGCTGCGCCCACCAGAAAATCACAGACGCCTGGCTGCTGGCGTTGCTGCTCAGCCGGTTCGTGTTCAAGATGCCCTACGCTTCGATCTGGTGGAGTTTGCTGAGGGAAGACCGTGCCGGTCTTCCCTCGTACACCCAGGCGTACACGCGCAGCCTGCGGCTCCTGGCACGTCTCGAAGGCTTGGCGAAAACCGCAGAACACTTGGCTGAGGTCATCATCGACTCCATGCCCCTCCCGATTTGCCGTCCCAAACGCACGAAACGCTGCGCGTTTTTGGGAGCGCGGTGGGGGTATGGAACCCAGGGTGACTTCTATGGCTACAAATTGCATGCCTGGGTGACTGCGGCGGGAAAGGTCGTCCAGTACGTCCTGCGACCTGCTCACCTCCACGACGTGACGGTGGGCTACGAGTTGAACCAGCAGTGGGCGGCGTGTGGGGGTCCGAAAGTCATCGGGGACAAGGGCGATGCTGCGCTGGGCTTCGTGTTTCCCCCCAAGAAGAACACGCGCTATGACACGGGGTGGCGGGACTCCCGCCACCCCGCACTTCGCAGACGCATCGAAACCGTCTTCTCCCAACTGGTTGCCGGGCAGATTCGCTCCGTTCAAGCCAAGACTCTCCCAGGCTTGCGGCTGCGCGTCGTCCTGGCCGTACTCGCCCATAACCTCACCAGGCCCTAACAGGACTTTGTCAGTCAGGGGCGGCTGAGCGCCGCCCCTGGCCGTGGTGACCGATCCTGGCAGGCGTGCCCGTCCCCCACAACTGGCAGCGGTCGTTTTCCGACTTCCTGTCTCCTTGTCTGAAAATCTTCGACCATCCCAAGCAGCGCACCTGCCTCCCCAGATACGTTCGGGGCCTGCTCGCCCCTCTGGAACGAAAGAGCACTGAGCCCATTGCCGAGCATGTCGGGCAGCCGTATCAAAGCCTCCACCACTTCCTGAACGTTAGTCCCTGGGCCACCGACCCGCTTGAACGCCTCCTGAGTTCATCCGCCAGCTTCTAGCGTAGCTAAAACAAGGCTTTTGGCAAAGTTTACTTACTCAAGGCACGTCCCAAACTGAGAAAGGTAGCTCAAGAGTACGTATATGAAACTCGATGAATCGGTCTATAAATGCAACAATAAGCAATGCCATACCTATGTATATTATTGTACTGAATGGGTATATCAGTGTTCTATCTAATATTATACTGATTACGGTACATAGCGCCGTAAGTAACATAACAATCAAGAGCGATGAGGCCAGACCTATGTTAAGTAAGGATATGAATCTAAACCTCCTAGTAAGGTAATTGTCCTCTGTAGATACCCGACTCAGGATGTAATTTCTGAGTCTGAACATACCCGCACTGTCCTCTGCTTCAATTTCGAGACGTGACGCCAGCGCTCTAATTTTGCTCCTTAAGAAGATCTTTTTGGCGATCTCCTTGTCATCAAACTTTTTTCTTAAATTACCACTCAACTTTAAAAGTCTTATAATCACCTTTGAAAATGAGGAGGTGGCGTATCCTAAAACGTACATAATCGTCACTATGCACAACCATGTTGCACTAGAGATGTTAATATTTAATGCATAGTATGGGAGTATTGACGGATTAAACAGATGTATTATGCCAATTAAAAGTACTCCTCCTGGAATTATGTTCCCTATAATATCAAGGAAAAATCTTTCTACTGCGGATATCGCCTTTTCAAGATCCATAGCCAATCTCCACTCTTCATGGGTAGATTTGTTTAAAAGTCTATTAATAATGGCAGAGGGATGACGCCTCCCTTTACTCCACCTCAGCCAGTTGCCGCAACCTTGTCGCCGCCTGCGCTACCTCTTCGGTCGCTACCCCAAAACCCTGAGATGTAGTCCAGCGTCCTATGCTGAGGCGGAAGGTGGCTTCAGCGTCCTCGCGCGCCAGACCAAGGGCCAAGAGGACATAGGAAGGTTCCAGCGCACCCGAATTACAGGCGGAGCCCAAGCTGAGGGCCAGGTGGGGCAGGTTTGCCAGCAGAGCATCCGCTTCGACGCCCCGAACCGTCACGCTACTGGTATTGGGAAGCCTTTGGATGGGGTGTCCGTTGAAGGCGATGTCTGGCAATCTTTGTCGCAGCTCCGTCTCGAAGGCATCCCGGAGTACAGAGAACCGTTCTGCTTCGCTGGCCCCTTCCGTTCCAAGGATGTGGCACGCCGCTCCGAAACCCACAATGGCCGGAACATTCTGGGTCCCCGCCCGCAGGTTGGCTTCCTGCCCACCTCCCCGTGTCAGGGGGTTGAGGCGTCCCTGCCGGATTGCCCGCCGCGCGATGAGCGCCCCCGCCCCCTTTGGGCCGTACATCTTGTGGCTGCTGAAAGCCAGCAGGTCGATAGGCAGGCGCTGCCATTCCAGTGGAACACGGCCCACCGCCTGTGTGGCATCGCAGTGGAAGAAGGCCCCTGCCTCCTGCGTCATCTCCGTAATCTCAGCGAGGGGTTGCACCGTCCCCACCTCGCTATTGGCGGCCTGAATGGAGACGAGCAGCGTCTCTGGGGTGAGGAGATGTTCCAGCGCCTCCAAATCCACGATGCCTGTGCGGTCCACTGGGACGTACTGCACGTCAAACCCTGCCTGGGCCAGCTCCCGGCACGGTTCCAACACCGCCTTGTGTTCGGTCAATGACGTGATGATCCGGCGCCTCCCATCGCCGTTTGCTAGCGCCGCCCGCGCGACGCCGTACAGGGCAAGGTTGTTGCTCTCGGTGGCGCCGGAGGTGAACACCACGTCCCGGGGGTTGGCCGAGACCAGCCCAGCCACCCGCTCCCGTGCCCGCTCCAATACGTCAGCCGCCCGCCTGCCCGGACTATGGGTTCCGCTGGAAGGGTTGGCAAAGTCAGCCGTGAAGTAGGGCAACATTTCTTCGACGACACGCGGGTCACAGGGTGTAGTGGCGTTGTAATCGAGGTAAATAGTCTCGTTCGAAGTCGCCGGGCTGCTCATACTTTCGCCTGGGAAATACGCAGTTCATATTGCCGGTACTCGCCATCGAGGGCGTACAGTTCGTTCCATATACCCTGACGCAATTGAATGGCGGGCTTGAGGCAGTACCGGTAAAAGTCGGCTGGTTCGACTTCTCCATGCGGGAATTGAATCTTCATCAGACCCGCCGCAATGGCTCGTACCGACTCCTCGTTGCGGCGGTATGGCTTGTCGCCCCCCAGTTGCACAGCCTTGGCGCTGAAACTCTCGGCGCTCAGGTCCTCACGCAGGGCGATGAGCGCGTCCCCGAAAAAGTCGGACTTAAGGCCGACGGTCAGCAGAGAGTCGTTGCCGATCAGCAACTTGGAACTCAGCTTCGGCAGCTCCCAGCCGGGGATCAGGGCTTTGATACGGTCGAGAAAGGCAGTCTCGCGCAGGAATTTGGGAAGTTCTTCCACCAAAGACGCCTTCACTGGGTTTTGCTGGTCATCCAGCGTGATGTTCGCCAGCATCACAAAGCCGCAATCGCTGGCCGTTTCATGCAGCCCGCCGCGGGTGAGCTTGCCGTTGGCGAGGTAGCCCTTGAGCCCGCCCACGATCTCCTCCGGCTGCTCGAACCGGGCAGTCTGCACCTCGTCGAGCACGACTACCTTGAAGCGGGCCAGAATGCCCCAGGTTCCACTGGCGTTGTTGACGAACAAAACGGCTGGCGAAACGTTGCCGCCGCTAATGAGGCGCACCTTGGGACTGATGTTCTCGTAGGTGAAGCTCTTGCCGGTGCCCTTGGGGGCCAGCTCTAGCATGTGCATATTCTTCTGCACCAGCGGGAGCAGGCGGCACAGCAGCCAGGTCTGCTGTTCCTCGGAAAAGGCGGCGGGATCAAAACCCAGCGTAGTGAGCAGGAGTGCCCGCCATTCATGCAGGGTGAATTTCTTGCGAGCTTCCTTGAACAGGGGCAGGTTGACCATGGCCTGCATCGGCTTAAAGGACAACACAGCCACGCCATCTTTCAACGCGCCCAGTTCCACCACGCCCCACATCCCCTGGCGCAGCAGGTCAGGATGCTCCTCCAGCAAAGCGTCAGAGATGTAAGCGTCGGAAATTCCTAGCAGGCTGAGTTGTGCGAGCCGTTCGGGTTCCTTGCCCTTTTTGAGCTGGATTTCGGCTTGCAGGGGGGTCAACACCTTGACCGTCTGTCCCTGCGCCAGCTTGTGCTTGATGATGTGTTGCTCACTGGGGCCAGGAATCACCCGCGCCGCCCACTCCAGCACCCTGGTCGCCTCTCCCTGGCTAAGTTCGCCTTGGCCGGGCACGACGCTCTCCAACACCCACTCGGCCACGTAAGCAGGAATGCCGCGCTTATTCAACTGGCTGGCGGGCAGGCGTCGCTTGTCGATGGCGAGCGAGCGAAAGACCTCGGTCACCTTGGCATTGAGATGCTTCAGGGCCTCAGCATCCAGAGCACCTACCGGAGACGGGCTCAAAGGTTGGGGGGCAAAGTCAGTGTTTGTCACAGCAGGTCATCCAGGATATTGGTGGTGGGGGTATACAATTCTTCCGTCTTCAGGGCCACTCCTGCGTCAACAGACTGCGCCGCCCCCTGCCCCGCCTGCACCGCGAGTTTAAGGGTCAGAGTGGGCAGATCGGCGGACCTGGGCCAATCCGTCAGGAGAATAGTCCGCTCGGTAACGTCATGGGCCGGAAGTGTCCAACCGGCGAGAGCGCCCAGCCGTAGGGCTAGCGTTCCTGAGGCGCCAGTCACCGTCAAGGGCAGCGCGTTGGGGTTGATGGCCCGGAGAGTCAGTGTGCCGGGCTGTTCCGCCTCGCCCTTGCCGGAAATTTCGAAGGTTGGCAGGCGGAAGTCGAGGTCACGCGCGTAAACAGCCCAGGGAATCAGCACCTCTTCGGGGGTGATGCCGCCATGTGGGCAGACGACGTGCCCCGTAGCACCGGACACCGTGCGAAAGGTCTGGTCGTTCCACATCACCGCCGCGTCCTGAGTCATGCCGAAGGTGGTCCGGCCCAGCAGGGCGTACTCCTCGCCGATCTCGAACCCTTGGGCAGGAATGGTATCCCACTGCCCGAAGGCCGCCCGCCCCTCTGGGGTGAAGTGGTCGGGCGGGGTCACCGTTCGTTCGGACTCCAGCAACAGGCGGCCATGATCGGTAGTGATGATCAACTGAGCCGGAACGTCCGCAGGGATGGCTTCGAGCATGAGACCTAGGAGCCGCCGTGCCAGCCCAAGCAGCGTGACATCCGCTGTAGTGCGGGCCTCGTCCAGGGTTTGGGCCTCGTGGTAGAGCTTGTCGGTCTTGACATAGTTCCAGAACACGATGTCACCGGGTTGACCTGCTTCCAGCGCCGCCCTCACCTTGCCCTCCTGGGTGAAGGACGGTCCCAGGGGAGGCCCCTGCTCGCTCAGCGTGGGAGCCACCCCCCGTTGCAGCGCGGGCTTGGCCTGGTGCGTAATGGTGGGCAGGGCGGGAAAGGCAATCTGGCTTCCCAGGTCGCTCAGCCGCTGTCCCGTGTCCTGCTGCGCCAGGTGACGCTGCAAAGTGGCGAGGTCTTGCAGGCTGAGGCCGTCGCAGATCGCTACCAGGGTCAGGCGGGGACTCTCCCGCAGGGCGGCGCTGCGTTGCCACACCAGCCACTCGGCCTGGGTTCCACCGTTGAGGGCCTTGGCGTACACCGTGAGGAAGCGTTCCGCGAACTCCTGCTGAATGGGGAGGAGGGCCCGCTGATCCGCCTTCTTCGAGACTCGGTATGGCAGATACTCCCGCTGCATCCAGCTCGCCCACGCATCAGGCTGTTCAGGTGGTGAGGCGGGCAGGGTGGCCGGTAGGTCACCCAGCAGCTTGTCGTAGGCGTCGGTCGGCAGGAACTCGCGCAGGCGTTGGACGGCGCTCAGGGTCAAGGCCGCGGGGTGTTGCCGCAACCAATTTGCGGCGTTGACAGCTCCTATCCCTAGCACCTCAACGGCGGCCCCTTCCGCCTGCCAGCGCGAGAAGGCATCAAAGCCATGCTCTGCAACGCCGGTCGCCACACGCTGCCGTACCAATTCCTGTACGGGTCCCCGTAGCGGCAGGGGAAAGGGCACCGGCCAGCGGTACGCACTCCCTCGCAGGCCCAGCCAGTCCAGCAGCAGCGGCTCCACTTCATTCTGTGGGGCGGCATAGGCTGTCTGCCAAGTGGATGGAGCCATTTCTGCCACCGTGCTGCCAACCTGCGTGAGAGCCAGTTGCAACTCCGGTGGCGCTTCCAGGCGCAACTGCAACCACTCGGCAGCGTGTTCGGCGCTCCCCAGCGGCCTGCCGCCTGCGAGGTGAGCCACAACTGCGGCCATGTTCCCGCTCAGATAAGCATCCTGACCCAATTCGGGCCAACGTTGCAGCAGCACCTTAGCCGGAGCGGCGCCGAGTCCGGGGGCCAGGTGTTGGAGTTTCACCGCCGCCGAGTACACCTTGGTGCAGGCCACCCCACGACCAACGGCGAAGGTCTCCGCCCAATGGGCGAGGGACGCCCCGTGAATGAGCAGCGGCTCTCCGGCCAGGGCCTGCCGCAGAAACTCCGCCTCGGTGCCGACACTCTGGGCGCCTTGCTGTTCCGCGTCTCCGGTGAGGTCCACGTGGTACTGCACCCGCTGGGAGGTCATGGTGTTTCCGCCAGCAACAGACTTTGCAGCCGCTGGAGCAGGGCGGTGCGGCGCTGCGGCGACTCAATTTTCTCGAACAGGGTTTCGATCTGAAGCGCCTGGTCTTCTTCCAGTCTGGCTTGCAGACTGTGACGCAGGGCGGTCAGACGGTCTTCCTCCGACCCGTCCAGGAAGGGGTGAGGTTGCGCCAGCTCGCCCTCAAGCTGCGCGAGGCCCTTGCCGGTCAACGTCGGCAACTTCTGCTCACGCTCGGTCAGCCAGGCGGCGGCTTCCCCGTGTTTGGCCTGCACCTTGGTTCTCAAGGCGTTGCCCTGCGCTTCAAGCTGTTCCCGCTGCCTCTCCGACCAGAGGGGCAGGGTCAGCATGGCCCCGTACTCCCGCAGCACCTCCTGTGCCTCCGAACTGTTGCGCCAGGTAGCTTTACCGAGGGCCGCCGCGTCGGAGAGCCCCCGCCGCAGTTCGTGCCGCCGCCCCTCCAGGTCCTCCAGTTGCCGTGCTAGGGATTCGGGTAGGCCAGCGCGGGGAACACGGCTGAAGTCCAGCTTCTCCAGGTCACCCACGGTCAGGGCTGCCGACAGCTTGGTGTCGTACCCCTCCAGCTCCTGTTCGAGCTTGCCCACCTGCTCCCCGAAGAGCTGACAGGTGCGTGCCACGTCCTGCTCCAACACACCACGCTGCCGGGCGGAGAGAACAGGCTCGTCCAGCAGTTGTTCCTGCTCGGCCTGACGCTCCAGTAATTCGCGCAGGCGGGTGGAGGGGCTGACCCGCAGGTCACCTGCCCGCCGGAGGACCCGGATGAGGTCACCCAATTGACGGGCCAACGAGCCAAGCACTTCCTGTTGCGGGCTGCCCGCGAAGGCCGCCTCGTGGCGGGTGACTTCCTTTGCAAGCCCTTCGACGGCCCGTAGGTCGGTGGCGTCGGCAGCCTGCGCCTGCCACGTCTGTGGGAGACTGCCCAGGCGTGCGAGTTCGGCTTCTATCGCGCCGCGCTTCTTCATTGCCGCCTCGCTGACCTTGCCGGAGAGCAGCGGGAGATTGCCCAACTCTTCCAGGCTGCCCTGGAGGGTCGTCAGGCTGCCCGACTGCGGGAGGGAGGCCAGCAGTTTAAGCTGTTGCTCTTCCTGGGCGACGGCATCAAGCTGCGAGCGCAGGGCGGAGCGCAAGTCACTCAGGGCGGTCCGTCCCACCTCGTTCAGGAAACGTGGGGCCATGTCCAGGGCCTGCTCCAGCCCCTTGGTGTTGCCCGAGGAAAACTGCTGTTGCTGCTGCCGGAGCCACTCCGTCGCCTTGTCCTCCAGGTTTTGGTGCTGCTGCTCCAGCTTGGTCAGGGCCACGTCGAGCTGGGCGCATTGCTCGGCATTCAGGACGCCCTGGTGTTCCTGTCTCAACGCTTCCAGGGCCGCGCGGCGGTGTTCTACGTCCGCAGGCTCGTGGAGTGACGGCGCGCTGCTCAGCCCACCGAAGTAGCGGGTCAGGGCATCGGCGCGGTTTTGAAGTTCGGCAAGCCGCTCAGCCTCCTCCGTCCCTTCGTACAGGGAGCTTCCCGCCACTAGCTCCTTGCCTAGCTTGCCCGCCGCTCCAGCATCCAGCACCGTTTCCAGGGCTGTTTCCCAGGAGGGCAGTCTGCCCTCTAAACCCGCAATCGCCTGCTTGAGCTGCGAATACTTCTCTTCGGAGAGGGCATAGGCTCTGTCAGACTTCAATTCAAGGGTTCGGAGAGCGTCCAGGCTGTCTCGCAGCGCCGCCAAATTCCCCTTCACCGAAATGTTGCTGACGAGCTTAAGTTCGGCGGCTTCAGCTTGGCTGGCTTCCAGTGCCTGCCTGGCTCCAGCCAGAGTTTGCAGGGCAGCGTCGGCCTGCGCCTTCAATTCAGGGAGACCAAGTTGGTACAGCGCGTCGGAAAGGCTCTTCAGGGCAGCGGCGCGCAAGGAATACTGGGAAATATCCTGAAGTTGCGTGTGCTGCTTGATTTCTGCTGCGGTCAGGCTGGCAGCGTGTTTGAGCAACCGTTCCTGAAGCTGCTCGATGGTGGGTTTGTCGGATTGCACCACGCTCAGGCCAGGGAAGCCTGTTTTGAGGTTGTCGGCCAGTGGCTTGATCTGCGTGACAGTGCGGGCCTGACTGAGCCTGGCCTCAAACGTGTCGGCGGTCTTGTCATAGGCGGCCTGCTTGTCCAGTCCCAGTTGCAGCTTGGCGATCGCCCCGTCGATCTGCTCCAGGTAGTCCGCGTCGTAGCGTGGGTTGTTGTCCTTAAACTCCTGAAGCGTGTTGATCCCGCGCTTGACCTCGGCAGCAGTGAACGAGCCGCCCTTCAGTTGCGCTAAGACCTCTCCTACCTTGGCCTTTTCCCCTGCGATGTCCTTGCGGTGGATTTGCACCCCGGACATCGCCTTCAAAAACATGCCCGGATTTTTAAAGGCTTCTTTGGCACCGGGAGCCGGACGACTGAGCTTGCCCACGCCGCTGATGGCGATAGCGTCCCGGTTGCGGCCTATCCAGGCGGCGAAGAGCAGCGCCAGGGTGTTCTGGTCATAGCCATAGGGAGGTTGCAACAGCTCCAACAGCACCTTGTCGGCGTAAGCACTCCTGATCCTGGGGGAGAAGGTCCCCTCAACGCGGTCCCAAGCGGTCTTGACCCGGGTGAACTCCGGCTCCATCACCTGCTGCTGAAGGCTGACAATCTTCCAGTCTTTTTGCAGGAGCTTGACCACCTCGCCGGGTACCTTCGCGCCCGCCGACCACTTCACCTGATCGAGACTGTTATCCAGCAACTCGTAGATCACATCCACCGTGGCCCGGGTCAGATTCACGGTGCTCTGCTTGTACTGCGTGAAGAAGCTATCGGGGTGATGCGGGTAGGCGAGGTCGTACACCACCTTGAGTGCCTCGCCCACCCGGTTCGCCATCCCGGGGCGCAGCCGCGCGTCGAGGGCCTGCTGCATGGCTGGGGGAGCGACCATCACGCTGCCCGTCCGCAGCCCGTCCAGCCCTTTGGTGACCTTGCTGCTCAAGCTCTGTTCCAGCTCGCCTAAGGCGCTCTCGCCCACCTTTGGCCGGGCGGTGTTCTTGAACAGGGCTTCGTTCAGCAGCGCCAGCTTCAGCAGGTTGGTGTGCAGCTCGGCGTGGGCCTCTCGCGGCACCAGGAAGAGAAGCGGGGCGGCGTGGTCTTTTTCCGACTGGGAGAGCAGGTGCTTTATTTTTTCGACGGCCTCGTCGGCTTCCTTCTGGGTCTTGGGAACCACCAACACCACGACGCCGCGCGCCTCGGGGGGGCTGTCGATGGGTACGGCGTACTTGTTCCGCAACGCGGTCAGCAGGTCCTGCTTGAGCGCGCTGACGGGGACCATCACCTCCTTCGCCGCCCAGTCGTCCGGGTGTCCCCAGGAGATGTCAACGGGGTATGGCTTGCCCAGATTTAGGCTATTGACCGGGTTGGTGCCGCCGCTGAACTGCTCAAAGAGCTGGGCCAGCTTCTTGTCTTCCTCGCGCTTGGCTATGGTCTCGTTCAGGAGGCGGTCGAGGTCCTGGGCGCCGCTGGAGCCGATGTTGAAGGAATACGTCTTGTTGGCCGAGTCATAGCGGATGTAATGCTGTTCTTCCAACGTCCGCAGGGTGCGCCCGGCCTGCCCCTCCTCCAGGCCCGTCAGGTTGGCGATCACCGCCGCGTAGCCCCCGGCCTGCTTGGTCGGCAACTCGGCCACGTCGAGGAGCAGCATGGCCTTGAGCACTTCCTGTTGCTCGCCCGTCAGGTCGGGCTTGATAACGTTCTTGAAATTCTTGTACTTGTCCTCGCCCAGTGCTTCTCCGAAGTAATCCACCAGGCGGGTGGGCAGGACCCAGTTGGGCTGACCGCTCTGGGTGAGGGCGGGCTCCCGAAAGCGCGGCATCACGTCCCCCCGCTCGTCTTGAAGAAAGCCCAGGACTGAGCGCACGGTGCCCGACGAGTGCAGGGTCACGCTGGACAGGAAGGCGGTGGTCAGCGGGTGCAGCGGAAAGCACTGCTTAGCAACCTTGTTGAGGATGGTCTTCAGGTCCCAACTGAGCTGCTTAGGGCCGTAGCGATCCGCGAACAGGAGCCGTGCCGTATCGCTGGCCTCGCTAACCGTGATCCCCACCCTGGGGTCGCCCATGAACTGCTGCCAGGCCGCATCGTTGGTCTTGAGGACACCTCCCAACACGTCCTCAAGCATGGTCTGCATCCTGTGGCGGTTGGGCTCGGGGATGCGGTTGAGTTCCTTGATGAGTTCCTCGCCGCCGCCATAGCGGTTGGCTATAACCACCGGATCGTGCTGCGAGAGTCCCACGAACAGCGCCTTCCCGCGCGCCGAAGCGTGCCCCACCCCGCTCAGCAACTCCTGAAGGGGTGCGCCTACCGGGTTGTTCTGCCCGTAGTCCTGCACAAAGCGGCTGAACTCGTCAAACAGGATGAGCAGCCCACCGAAGGGTTTGCCCGGCCCGCAAAGGTCTTTGACAATCCACTCCACCGCGTCGTTGAGTGCCGTCTCGCCACCCAGATTCGGCTCGATACCGTGAACAGCCCGGAAGGCCCCCACCGCAAGCTGGTACGCGCCCGAGCGCCGCTCCCCGATCTCCTGCCGTAGGCTGGGCAGGTCGCGTCCGTGCCCAGTCAGAAAAGCGTTCGCGGTCACCGCATCAGTCGGGTTCTTGCCCAGGCGCTCCAGCAGCTCGTCGGCCTTGTCGAACCAGAAGGGCGGCTGAAAGGTCTGCTCTCCCCCATGTCCGCTCAGGGCACGGTCCAGCGCCTGAAAGAAAGCGTCGCGCAGGCTGCCGGGGCGGTCCCCCCGCAGGATCAGCACCAGGAAGGGGGCCTTGGCCTCGTTGGCGCGGAAGTCGCGGAACACCTGTGCCTCGTCTTGCGGCAGCGCGTGCTCCAGCTTGTGCAGCACCGTTTCCAGTTCCTGCGAGCCGCGCGGTGCCCCGAAATAATTGGCGAGCGCCAGCCCCAGGTGGCTCTTGCCGTGACCGTACGTTGCCATGAACACGAAGCGGTTGTCGCCCGTCGCCCCAATCGCCGTGACGCTCTGATGCAGCAGCCGCAGCAGGTCCGCCGTCCCCTTGCGCTCCGTGTGGCCCCCAGTACCGCGTGTGAACATGAATCGCTGCATGAGGTCACGGTTGAACGCCGCGTTGTCGTAGAACGTGGAGAGCTGCACGTCGCTGACGAACTGCGTGGTGGTGTCTGGCTGGGCGATGTCGCGGATGCTGAGCGGGGGGGTCATGGCTGGGGTGAGTTCCTTTCCGTCTTCATGGGGGCAGCGAGGGGGGAGGAGGGCGGGCTTGTCTGTGTTACGACGGCCAGTGGGCCAGACGGCCCGCCGCCCGCCACGCTGCTTGCTCGTGGTCGTCGGGAAGCACCGCCGCCGCCCCGGGGAGGGCCAGGAGCACGGCGCGGGGGCGTTTGCTGAAGGTGCCGAACAGAAAGGTCCAGAAGATGCGCCGCTCCGCCGGGGTCAGCGCCGAGAGCGGCAGGTCGAACACCGACACCAGCAGCGTTCGGTACGGGTGGGGTTCCTGGCACAGGGCGTCCAGTTCCTCGATCAGCCGCTGGACTGAGTACATCAGGAAGTTCTGGCCGGGCGCCAGCCGCCCCACCTTCCACGCCTGGTAGTTCACGTGGGCCGCCCCCAGGCGCACCGCCACCTCGCCCTCGCGGCCCAGCCAATTGTGGGGCAGCAGCAGCAGCCCCGTCCGGGTGTACAACCCGCGCCCATTCAGGCGGGACACGACCTCGCGCGCCTCAGCGGTGGGGTTGGTCTCGCCACTTTCCTCCGAAGGCAGCTCAGCAGGTAGCCAGTCGGCGTCATTCGGCGGCATAGATGCCTCCCAGCAACTTCTCGGGGGCGGGGGGACGGGTCACCTGGTACGGCGGGGCCGCCATCCACAGTTCCAACAGTCCCCGACGTGCCAGTTGCCGCAGGGCGCGGTTCACATCGAACGACCCCATTAGGAACAAGCTGCCCAGGCCGCCCGGTTCGCCCAGGTCATCCAGCGTGCAGGTCTGCTGCGCCCCCAGTTGCCCCTGCCAGTAGTGAGACAGCGCGTAGGCGAACACCCCGACAGGCGGCGACTCCGGCGACCTGAAGGTGTAGTCGCCCCCTGCCTCCTCCATGATTTCCAGCGGCCCCAGGGCGTCTGTTTTCGTGTAGCTGCCCAGGAAGATGGTCGCCGTACTCTCGATCCCCCGGTCCTTGAGCGCCGCGCCGGAGTCTTCGCGTACGCTGCGGTCAATCTCGGCCACCACCTCGCCTTTGCGAAAGGGCTGGGGCAGGTGCGGTAGTCGCAGGATCAGGTCATGCCAAAAGCGCGGGCCAGGGCCATGCGGGGCGCACAGGTGGTAGTGCATGAGCCACTGCGTCGCCGAGAGGGAAAGGGATGGGTCATGCTCTAGGACGTGTTCTCCAAGGGCTGTAAGGTTGGTGTTTCCAAATTGGATCAAGCCACACGCGCGGGCGTAGCGAGGCATTGACTCTAAATAGATAGTTCCAAGGTTAGTCGCCTCCCGTAACTCCTCTAACGTCGCGCCAGCATTTGCCAAAATTGCGGCCATAGCAGGCCGATTAACAGCGAAGCTCCTGTGAAAGGTCAAACCTTCCACGCGAGGGCTTACAACTGGCAAATTAGACACCCTTCTTCAGCATCTTCCTCAAGAACGCTGATGAGGCTGGCGTTCGGATCAGAACGTTTGGCCCAAGTCTGCCGCCTTGCGAACTCGTCCTTAATCTGTTGCACTCGTTCGGGTTGTGCCAGCTCTCTCAGGCTTTCTCTGCTGTTCCAAGTGTACCGTTCGCCAGTTACCTCGTCGGCCTTCTCAAACTTTTCGGCCTCCCAAAATAGGTCCTCGTGCTTTTCTAATAGACCAACCCACTCAATTCTTTGTTGGTAGAAACAAAAGTAACAGCCCGAACGGGAACGCCATTGGTAATACTCAGGAATGCCGAGTCCGCTTTCCTCAAGCATTTGGTAAACGTCAGCTTTTCTAATGCTCTCTTCCTTGAAAGGATAAACCGCCTTGATGTTCGGCTTTGTCGAAATGTAGCCGGTTCTGTAGCCCTCATCAGCCCTAAGAGCAACATAACTTATGACCTCATCATTTCCCACTTCTTGTTCAAACGGAAGTATTTTCAAATACTGTGTACACCATCTAGACTGCGGTGATGGCAGATACCCATTGCGGGCTTTCAGCAAATCGGTGAAACCATAGCGGTTATTCTTTAAGTATTTTATCTCTTTACCCAAGTATGCTTGTAGGCGTTCTAAATAATCGTATGTCTCCTTTAACTCCTCCCCAGTGTCGCAAAAAACGTATTCCATCTGGGGAACTCTATCCCTCATGTAAATGGCGAGAGCCGTGCTGTCTTTCCCGCCCGAGAGGGACAGGATGTGGCGCGGCTCTGCGGTGGGGCGCTCTGGCATAGGCCCAGCGTACTGTAAGGCTGGGCGGCTTCGGGCCGCACATCATACACAGAGGCCTGGCTTAGCCCTCCAGTTCCTGGAGGAGTTTCAGGAGGGCCAGGCGCAGGGCGTCTTTCTGCTGCGGGCTGAGGTCACGACGGCCCAGCTCCAAGGTTTCGCGGACCTGCTGGGCATAGCCTTCGCTGCTTTGCTCCACTTCCGGGCTGGTGTACCCCAGTTGGCTGGCAACGACCGTGTAGGTCTGGGCGAGGGCCTGAGCCTGGGTGGGGAAACGCTCGGCGTCGGCGTCCGTCCAAGAGCGCGGGGAGCGGCCCGCGACGAGGGCCAGGACGCCATCGAGGACGGAGGATTGATCGCCCGCTACACTTAGCCGCTTGACGAGCGGGATCAGCGAGTTGGGCAGAGGCCGGTCCTGAAGCCGACTCGCCTGCTCGATCAAGCCCTCCCACCCCTGGTCCGTGTCGGGAAACCCGAGGGCGGTGAGGAGGAGGGTGCGCGCCTGCTGAGTTTGCCGTGGGGCGTGCCCATTCCAGATGGTGTTGGCAGCGTTGAGGGCGTCGAAGAACGCCTCGATCTGTTCGGGCGGGGTGGGCTCGTCGGTGATGGACTCCAAGCCCAGGGCGGCGGGGATGTCGGCGAACAGGAGTTGCTCGGGGCTGCGGGCCTGGTTAAAGGTTTCGCGCAGGCGCAGCACCTCTTCTGGAAGCTGCCGGGTGCGCCAGGAGGTCTCGGGGAGACTCCTGACCCCGCGAATCAGGGCGCGGACGACGGGAACCAGGGCGGCTTCGGTGCGGTAGCCCCTCGCCAGGCGGTGGATGACATCCGCCCGCCCACCCCTGAGCCGACTGCCCATGACAGCGAACAACTCGGGGCGGCGCGCAAGGACTTCAAAGTCAGCGATCCCAGGCTCGGGCTCGAAGCGGCCCTCCCGGTAAAAGCTGACCTCGGTGGGGTGCGCCTCCATGAAGGTGGCGAGCAGCACCGGCTGTAAGCCCTCGGTCACGCCGTAGGGCGGTGCTGCCAGCAGGCCAAAGAGGCGGCCAACATTGAAGGGCTCCTCAGCCCCGAAGATGGTGGACGCAATGGCCTGCCACGCTGGGCGAAGGTTGGTGTGGTGCTCCGCTGGGGGATCGGTGAAGTGCCAGGCGCCCTCTTCCTCGTCGGGGTTGACGGGAACGTGGAGCTTGGTTTCCCGCAGGACACTCTCGTACATGCTGCGCTCGGGCGGGAAATACTCGGGGTCTAGGCCCAGCAGTGGTTCTCCCGCCGAGGAGAGCATCAACCCCATCAGCTTGTTGCGCGCCGCAGCGGCAGCCGAGGAGAGGGTCCGCCGGTTGACCAGTTCGTTCTGCACCCGGGGAGAGTCGTGGTACACCTCGTCGAGGACTCCCGAGAGGAGTTGAACGGCCTGCCGGGGCGTGCGAATATCCAGCGCCTTGCCCTCATACCAGTACGCGGCCTCACTACCAATAGGAGCAGGGCGTGGGTCGAGAAGCTGTTCGACAGCACCCGCCAGCACCGCCTCCAGGTGGGCGAGGCGTTCAGCCACCTCGCGGCGAGCCACGCGGTCGTCGCGGAGTTCCGGCGTGTTTTCCTTGAGCCAGTGCAGGGCGCGGACTTCGATGGCCGCCTCGCGCAATGTGTGGAGCTGCTGCGGGATAACCACGATGAGTTCAGGGCGGTCTGCCACTTCCGGCTCCTGGGCCCACTGTGCGAAGGTGTCCGCCTGCTCCACGGTGCCGGGCAAAGCACACAGCAGCAGCCCCTCCCCACCACTGTCGGTTCGCAGGGTGGCGGGGGGACGCGGCGCGTCCGCATAGTGGACCTCGAAGTAGCGGAGGGTCCCTGTGTCGAAGGAATGGCGCCGGGCCACTAGCGGGCGGCGCGGGAGGTGCCGCTCCAAGATTTCGGAGAGGGCGAGGCTAGCGCCAACGGTGCGGCGACCCTCCTCCAGCCGCTCCTCAATGTCGATGTCACTGCCCTCCCACACCCGGTAGGTGTGGTTGAAGCGGCGATAGGTAATGAGCGATTTGTCCTGCAAGCGTTGCAGACTGGCCCGCACCTCGGGGTCCTCGGGCACATCCCTCAGCGCCACACAGATCAGCTCATACGTGGCGCTAAGGGCACCCATGTCACTGAGGACCCCCAATAGGCCGACAGTCTTGAGCAGCTCAACATCCAGCGGTGTCAAACCGGGCTCGCGCTCCAGCGCGTCCAGCACCTCAAGCCAGCGGCGGGCGAACGCCTGCCGAGACAGACTGGAGAGGAGGTTGACGTTGAAGTAGTCGAACAGGTCGGGGAGCCGAACGAGGTCCTGGCGCTCCCGCCACTGTTGCGGGATGGCGTGCGGCTCGCCGCTCAGCAAGTATGCGAAGAGGGAACGCTCATTCTGCGCGAACCGCCGAAACACGTAGGGCAGTGCCAGGAGGGCCGCAGGGTGAACCGGAGCCGCCTCTGAGGCCAGCGAGACGAACTCCAGGGGAGGAATAGACTTCGGGGCCTGCGCCAACTCCGTAAGGGCCTGTGCGGCGGACTGGGCCCGCGCCCGCACGGCTGAACTCGGCGGCGGTGAAAGAACCCCGAGTGCCTGAGCGGCCAGCCTCATCTGCTGCTCGGGCGGCTCCAAGAAGGGAACGTCCTCGAAGCGGCCCTGAACCTTCCCCCACTCCTTGCGAGCCGAAGCCAGCAGGTGCTCGCCGTACTGTTGAAACCCCTGGTGGAGGACCCCCACGAAGAGCAGTGGTGTCTCCCCACTCCGAACTGCGACCTCCGCCAGTTCTTGCAGGAGGTAGAGATCGTCGCCGCCATACCGCGCCTCGTGCTCCAGCCCCTTGCCCAGCTCGTCGAACAAGATGACCAGCCCGCCGAAGCCCGCCTCCACCGCCTGCTCCTGGAGGGCGGCCACGTAGTTCAACATCCTGCGGGAGTCCATCCCGTCGTGAGCCGAGCCCAGAACGGAAGCGAGTTCGGCGACGAGGGTCTCAGCTCCGGCCAACTCCTGCGCCGCTTGCTGTAATCCTTCCAGCAGGGACACACTCAAACGCGCACGTCGCAGGGTCAGGGCGACTGGGAGAAGCGGCTTGACCAACACCTGCTGCACGTCTCTCGCCAGCAGACCGTCCACCTGGGACAGCATTCGCCAAGCCTCGCCACCGGGCTCCTGAACCAACCGCGAGAGGA
Source organism: Deinococcus planocerae (assembly GCF_002869765.1). Classification (NCBI taxonomy): domain Bacteria; kingdom Thermotogati; phylum Deinococcota; class Deinococci; order Deinococcales; family Deinococcaceae; genus Deinococcus; species Deinococcus planocerae. The sequence goes on from NZ_PNOR01000010.1 coordinate 37,983, forward strand.
AGAGGGCGAACGCCGACTTCCCCGTCCCATACGGCCCCGTTAGGGTCAGGGCCCGCGCCGCTCCATCGACCCTCAGGGCTGTGACGATTCGCCGCAGTACCTTCCGAACTTCGGGCGTAATGATGTAGCCCTGCAATGCCTTGCTGCTGTGAATGTCCTGTTCCAACCGAACAGAACGTAGGAACCGGGCGGCTGGGAGTGAGGGAGGCCCCATCTGGTGGGCAGCGGTCATACCTGGCCCGCGTAGAAAGCGTCCAGAAGAGCCATCTTGTCCACCGACCTACGCAGGTAGATTTGCTTCAGCCCCGCCGTATCGTCCATTTGTACCGCGCCCCTTGTCAGTGCCTCCACCGCCTCAACGCCCTCAATTAGAGAGTTCTCACTCAGCTTAAACGCCTGCCCGGGGCTGCCAGGCTCGTACAGGGCCTCATGCAGCACTACCGTCTGCCGCTCTCCTTGGACCCTTTCCAGGAAGTCCAGCAGTGCGTAGGCGAAGATAGCGTCAGGCAGCGACCGTTTTGCGCCGAAGACGAAGCCGAACCGCTCGCCGTCCTCCAGGGTCTGAAGGAGCCGTAGCTCGGCCAGGGGGCAATCAAATGACTCCTCCGCCACGCCCTTCTTGCTGCTTTTGCCCGGCAGGTACGTTCGGAGCAGGCAGTCCACATCCCGCTCGATGGTGGAGAGCTTGTTCCTGGCATCGTGCCGCGCGGCCCAGTCGGACAGATGCTCCACCATCTCCGCCTTGGTGAAATCCCGGCGAGGGTAGTGGAAGAAGGCGTAGTGCCAAGCTGCGGCCTTCGCAGGATTGTTCACTAGGAGCCAATGCACCAGCCACAGCGAGCCCGCCTCCTCCAGGTAGGGGTCCCACTCGCTCAGGAGCCGCTGGCCGATGTCACTGGGTTTGACCGCCCCGCGCCCCAAGTCAACCAGCATTCCAGTGGCCGTGCCCCAGTGCCGAATGCTCTGGACCATATTTTTGCCCACGCCGAGCAGCACCAGTGCCAGCGGCTGAGAAAAGTAGGTGGGGCTAACCTCTGCCCCAATCGCTGCTTTTCTCAGCCAGCCGTAGCGGAAGGGGAAGGTTTCGTGGCCGGAGAAGCCGAGCTTGGAGAGGTCAGACTGGACAGGAATCGCCACAACCTGTTTACTATAGCCTGTTACTCCGTAAAACTTAAACGGGGCACACTACCTGTGAGGCGCAGAAGTTGCGCGCCTGGCAGTTCTCTCACGGCAGCTCACCCCAGCCGCACCAACGACTTATCAGCCCATTCGTAAGAGGTAGAGCTTGACTAGTTTTTTAGTTGATGCGGATCATATAAAGCTGCACGAGAGGACTCTTATCCTTTCTCCAAAACTTTGGTCGGAGTATCCAAGCTCGCCACCACTGGTTTGGCAGAAAGTTCTCTTAGACAAATCCGAGTCTAAGTCTCTACCAACACGTCCAGGCATATATACATTTCTATTACAGCCTGAAATTGCTGGTCATCCGGCAATTTCGTATTTGATGTATGTTGGGCAAGCCAGCTCACTAAGACGACGATTTGGAGAATACCTCAGGAGCCGCATTAAAGACAATAGAAGACCAGCTATTCATAACTTCCTTAACAAATACTTAAAGGTCTGGTTTTATTTTGCGGAAGTACCTCAAGCAATCCTCACTCCTACAGAGGATAATCTAATAAAGGCCTTACTGCCGCCCCTAAACAGAGAGATACCGGCTGAGGTTAGCAAACCGGTGAGAGCCAATTTTTAAGTGAGGAGTCTATGGTTAACGAAGAGACGTCGAAAACGATACATGCTCCTGCATTACAAGCACGAATGGGAACTTGGACGTACTACATATCGGCTATAAAATTCAAAGATATTGCGGCAAGAGTTAAAAATTCCGGAGCAATTCACCAAAGTGAGGATTTAGGTCATTACTTACAACGTAGGCTGACAGAGAGGTCGAAGGATATAAGCAATTACATTAAATCACAACCACAACGCTTCTTCAACACTGTAGTAATTGGCGTCTATGGAGGAAGTCCCGATTGGAGGGAATTAAAACTTCGACCATATATTGAAGATGACAATGATGTGGTTGAAGACACGGAAGGTGTTTTTGGAATACTTACCTTGCAACCAGATACCAAGTTGTGGGCAATTGACGGCCAGCATAGGGTTAGCGGGATACAAGAAGCTCTCAGGACAAATCCAGAGTTAGGAGAGGACAGATTAAGCGTCATCTTCGTCTCTGGTGTTGCAAATGAAATTAGGGCAAAAGACGAAGAGGGATATCAGCGAACAAGAAGGTTATTTACCACATTGAATAAACACGCTAAGGCAGTAGTCAAAAAGGATGTTATAGCTTTGGACGAAGACGACGTAGTAGCAGTCGTTGTAAGGCGTCTTTTAAATGATTATAAACCATTAAGAGGAAAGATTAATGTGGAGGGTGAAGGTAGTAGTTTGTCCTCATCGGATAAAATTAGTTTTACCATGATAATAACTTTATATGATATTCTAGATACCTTCCTAATGGGAGAAAGAGATGTCAAAACTTGGAAGCAATTTAAACTGTTTAGACCAGGCGAAGATATAATAGAGGAGCTTTATTTGGAAGCGGTCACCCTCATGGACTCCTTGAAAAATAACTTCCCCCAACTTAAAGAGGTTTTAGAGAGTTCTGCCAAAGAGGAGTTGGCTTATAAGTACCGCAATGAAGAGGGTGGTCACCTAATTTTTCGTCCAATAGGGTTGCAAATTATAGTAAACACCATATCCACTCTCGTGAAGCAGTATTCACAAAATACTGCCTCAAATAGGCTTGATCTTGTAAATCAAGCCGCTTCGGAGCTTGCAACACTGCCAATGAACCTTAATGAGGCTCCTTGGAAGAACCTACTTTGGAATTCCAAGAGGAACAGGATTATATTCGCAGGCGATAATCGTAAAGTAGCGTATTACGTCCTCCTCTACATGGCAGGAGGAAATCTATCTTCAGCAAGAAAGAGGCCGCTCCTTGACAAGGATATACTAAGAAAGGAGTACTCAGAAATTCCCGATATGGAAGCGGAGGATGTTTCAAAAGTGTTCGATTAGGTAATGTTCTTGTGGGCTGTTGCTAGAAGGCGGGACCACGACGTTGGACAGCCTGGAAGAGCGTAGAAAACAGGTATGCCTAGAATAGCTGCCGATGGCGGAGGTCGGCGTCTATGTGATCGGAGACAAAGCCGCGCGCCCCTAAGTGTCGGAGTAGCAGGGAATCTGCGCCCACTTGCAATGAGACAGAGGAGTAGAGGCTAGTCTCGCCCATTACCACCTGGGCCGCGTGCCGGTCCTGCACAAAACGCACCAGGGCAGCCGTCAGGCCGCCCGCACTCTCCAGTACGCTGAACCCGCCGCCCAGCGCCCCCGTGATAGTACGGAAGGTGCCCAGGATTCTCGACTGCTCGCTGCTCAGCCGGAAGGGGCGTACCGCGGTGACGTGCAGTTCCCCGTGCAGCCGCCCGGCCAGTTGCCTACGCTGCCGCCACAATCTCCCGCCCGTCTCCTCGGCGTTGACAGCGACCATGACCTCCTACACCGTCCAGCAGCGCATCCATCTCCACCATGTTCGCTCCATGTAGGGGGCATTTTCGTGAAGCTCAAAGCCGCCGCCCGCACCCAGGCCGCAGTGCAAGCCCTCTGGCAGACACTGCTGTAGCCCATATTCTCCGCACCCTTCCCCCACGGTGCCCCAGCAGCCTACCCGGGCGTCGAACAGCACGAGCAAGAGGATTCAAACAAGCAAAATGACGCACGGGTTGGGGGCGGGTGAGGGGCAGACGTGGGGCGAATATCTGCCCGGCACTGTCCTCACTTATTAGCGGAAGCGACAACTCGGTAGCTAAGAAGCTACAAGTTCACGGTAGACTCTACCGTAGAGAAACGGGTTGTGTTCCACCTTTCGCCGTTGTCTCTACACTCAAGAATTGGGCAACAAGACGACTGCAAGCCGTGGTGACTCATAAGGACCATCCCCAACCCGCAGTTTTTTGTAATTCTCACCGTTGACACCGCGAACCCTTTAAGGTGATTCGCCGCTACTAATCGTTTTCCAGAAGCTCGAAGTTTCCATAGTAGGTGGATAACCCTGAAAAAAGGGCACGGTTAAACAGACTGAGGGAACTGCCCGAGGACGCTCCACACGGACTCTTTTAAGGACCTCATCTAACTGTTCGGTCACATCTTTGAAAAATTTGAGTTCGGAATTTGTCAGTGAGATGACTCTGCTGAGCGTCGTCACGCCCTTGGTGTAAGTCAACCCCAGAGAAGACTCAAAGCGGTACGTTCCGAAATCCCCCATATCCAGGTTGCACCCCAAGAACACGGCCTCCGGGGTCGTTCGTTCGATCTCCCACCGCAATTCTATGAATTTCAGAAAGTGCGCTCGGTCCTCCTGGAGGTCCACGTTGAGCAGCACGATGCCCAGATAAGTCAGGACATCCTCCCGTCGGGCCGCGTAATGCGCTAAAAGGGCGATCTTGTCGAACTTCGGATCGGTCTGAGCACCGCGGGTCACCTGACTCTCCTCCATCGTCTCGCTCCCGTTCCAGACACAGGCCGCCCAGTTAGGACACCTCGATGCAGAAAGAAGGTGCCCTCATCCTGCTCAGGCATCAGGGTTCGGACACCGGGGGCTGCACGCCTGCAAGGTTGTGGAACAGGATGACCACGCTGCCATCCGCGCTCCTCTCGGTATAGGCGTGCGCCGTCAGCCCACCCTCCCCCTGCCCCACGATCAGCAGGCAGTGTTCATCATCGATCAGCCGCGTCTGGCTGGCCCGCGTGATCCATGTCAAGTCCTCGTCCAGTTGATCGGCAAGCTGGCTGTTGGGATAGCTCAACCAGTTGCCCACCCAATCAATGGGCAGAGGCGTATCTTCCTGTTCTCGCAGGCAGTCGAGGTAGCCGAGCAGGTAGCGTTCATCCATGTCCAGGGGTCCGTGTTCAGTTCCGTGCCAGCAGGTGTACCCATTGGCGGCGGCACGAAGCACAAAGATTACGCCGTCCCTTCTGTATCCGAAGAGCGGCCCTCCCCGGAGGCGTCCGGGGGCATCAAGCTGGGCCAGCAGGACGATTTTGGCTGGAGGGGTAATCTCCACCCGCTTTATGGGAACCAGTTCCTCGGGTCGGCGCGGCTTGTAGTTGCCCGTGAGCCCCAGAAAGCGTGAGTGCGCCCGGGACAGATCAAGCCGCACGGCAATGTCCTTCAGTGGCGGGAAGGGAAACAGGATGAGTCATGGTCTCTCCTTCAATGAATGGTGTGGTCTTCCCTTCAGTCAGCGCCTGGGGGTCATTTCACCCGCTGGAATCTCTTGTCGAGCTGATCGAAAATGTACTGCGCCGTGTTTGCGTGCTGACTGCTATATGTGGCCGTCAACGTGGTGACGTTGTTGGCAGTGATGACGTTGAAGACCATTTCATAGGGCAAGCTTCGGAGCGTGCTCTCGAAGGTACGGGTGTTGAGGACCACGGCCCTGGAGCGCAGCACTAGGCTGTTGCGTTGAATCTCTTCCGCGCGCCACGGCTGCCGACCCTCGGCGTGCGGAGCGGCAGGGGCGAGGGAGACGACCGACGCGAGCACAGGACTGTCCTCATTGGCCCGAGCGGCGGCGCGATACTGGGCAGTCGTGGTCACGGTAGTCGGGGCCTGGGCCGTCGTCACGGGAGCACAGGCAGCGAGCAGGAGCAGGAGCAACAGCGAAGCGGGTTTTATGTTCATGAAGCACCTCTGGGGAATGAACGTGCTCAGCGATCCGTGTTGAAGTCCTCGATGCGTGTGGGCAGGGTCGCCACCACCGTCAACTCTCGCCCATAGTCATCGGGAGCCATAGAACCCCGGGCGAGCAGGGTGGGGTCGTCCTTGAGCCCCTGCACGAAGTCGCCCCCCGGCACGCCCGCCAGACGGAAGGTGATCCGGGTGGCCCGCGCCTGCACGCCGGGAATCAGGTGGGGCTCCGAGGCGCCCGCCGTGATCGGCTCGGCGTCGGCCACCGACTCGGCCCTGACCAACTCGTACTTGCCGAAGCAGAAAGACTTGTAGTCGCCCCGGCCCAACCAGTTGTCCTTGTACGCAGGGGTGGGGGTGATCCGCACGGCGTCGTAGCCGGAGGGCCTCTGGGTATGGGTGGTCGTCCCCAGCTTGTTGGCCTCGATGAACTGCACGAGTTTGCCTGGGAGCGCAAAAGCGCCGCCCACCAGGGTCTGCGACAGGCTCACCGGGTTGAGGCAGGGGCGGGCGTAGGTTCGACTCCCCGAGGCATTCAGGGCCAAACCACCCTCATCCACGTAGTACTGCGCGACGGCGTTCAGTTGGGCAGGATCAGGCTTTTTCTGACAGGCGGGGAGCAGGGCCAGGAGGAGGAGGGGAGCTGCCGGGAGGACCTTCACTCCGGGCTTCCCCTCTCCCCAGTGGGGTCCAACGGCCTGGGGCGCGTTTTGAATCCCCCGACGAGGGCAACTTGACCCACCCCGGGAACCACTCCCAGGTCTCCTAGCGATTCGGACAGACGAAGAGATGAAAGCGTCAAACAGCCCTCCCGGCGAACATTTCTCATATTATTCCCTGATTGATAGTACCCTCAATAACTGTACAGCATCAAGGGGTCCTTCCGAGGCTGCCCCAATGCCGCGGATCAAAAAGACGCCCAACCCGAGCCCGCTCAGACGCCTCTTTGGGCAGCGGCTGCGGGCTGAACGCCACGCTCAGGAGCTGACATTGGAAGATGTGGCGGAGGCTGCCGACATGAACTGGTCGTACATCGCCCAGGTGGAGCGCGGCGAGCGCAATGTCAGCATCGACAACATGACGGCGCTGGCAGGAGCCGTGGGACGACAACTCTACGAGCTGCTCATGCCGGACGAGCAGATGGGGACGTGACCCTACTTTCCAGACCTGGGCTGCCAGGTGCCGCCCTGCGGGCCCTCATCAGGAGCCAATTTAGAGGACAGAAGCCCGAAGATTCGTTCGGCCCGACGTTGGACACCGCCTGGTGAGTGCGGCAGGCGCCGGATACGGACCCCGGTTGCCGCCTCAATCTCCTCCAGCTTGGCGAGGTTCCACCATTCCTTGCGGTCAAGCCCATTCAGCAGCACCTGGATCAGCAGGGGCTCAAAGGTGTCCCACTCGGCGCACGCCTCACCCCAGAGGACCAGTGTGGAGAGTTTGCGCTCCGGGCGATGGGCGAATTCGATGAGCCAGAGGGGTGGATCGTCCCCCACGGCCAGGGCCACCACCGCATAGGGTCTTCCCAGGGGCTTCTCCTGACCCGGGAGCAGCTTGGGCCCGAGGCGGAAGACGACGTTCACCCGCGGGTACTTCTGCCAGAAGGTCGCCAGCATCTCCCGCCAGGTGTTGAGCCCATCTTCCTGCGGCTGCGCCCACTCTTCGACCATCTCCCAGGTCACGTCCTCGGGCTCGGGTGGCGCGGCCCGGTTGGAACCCATCCGCACCCCGGCTTGAGGGGCTGTGCCATTTCGCCCCTTGTCCGCCAGGCTGACGAGCCGCTCGCCCTTTCCCTTTTTCTGGAGATAAAGGGAGTTCCCCGGACCCTCCTCCTCGCGTCCCTCGTTGGTGATAGTCAACTTGTGACGCTCGACCAGTCCGGCAGTTGGTGCGGAGAGGTTGTGGCGCGTCCTCGGCCTTTTGGATGCCGGGCCCAGGTAGTCTACTACCGGCTGGCCGCCGGTCTGGCGACGGTCGGTCGTCTTCGGCCTAGGCAGCGAGACCGTGCGCCTCGGGTAGAGGGGATGGACATAGGCAACGCCCTCCACAGGCAACTCCAGCAGGGGCTCAGCCTGGAGTATCTCTTGTACCAGACGAACATTGCCTCGGGAAAGTACCCGCATTCCCCATTGGGGAGACAGCTCGGGCAGATCGCACTTCAGTGGACCGTTCGGGTTTTCCACACGTCCGAGGGCAACGCTCCGGTAGGCGTTCTCAAAGGACGGATCGCAGAGCAAGCGGGCCAGGAGCGTGAGGAACGCCTCGCGCTCCTGGGGAGGAACAGGGAGCGGGAACGAGGCTTGAAAGCGCAGATGCAAGACGTTGCCCTCCACCTCGCGCCGGGTGGGGGTGTCGAGCGTCAACCCATTGAGCAGACCCGTCGTGAAGAAGTCGCCCTGCGCCAACCGTCCCCTCAATAGAACGAGCACGGGCACAACGAACTTCTTCCGATCCTTGCCGGGAAGGGTCCACACCCAGCACTGCTCCTGCCACTCCTCCAAGGGGTCCAGGCGGTACATGCTCCGCGGCAACACGTCACGAACATCCATCAACTCCGGTGGGCCTGCCTTGGAGAGGTCAATCGTACTATTCGCAGTCTCAAAACGGTTCTCCAGGGGCTCGCCGTCCCGGTAGTACTGTCCCAGGGCCATCAGGGGAAGCATCGCCCAGTCGAGGGAAAGTTCCCGCGGCTCGCTTTGCCGGGAGCGGAAAACGGCCCCAAATTTCCACTGGTCCTCCGGGCCTTCCTTGTAAGGTGAGCGCACCCAGGCGAGAGTTACCACCTCGCCTGCCTCGAAAGGCCAAGGCCTCAAGCGGAAGGGCGCCTGTCCGCTCATGCGGCGGGCACCTCGAACCGCGTCAGCAGGGCAGCCCATGCTTGCTCGAAAGCCTGGGCGACCTCAGGCACAGCGAGTAACTCCGGGCGCAGGCCGCAGAGGCGAGCGAAGTGCCAGCGGGGAATACGCCCTCCCATCTGTTGCAGCCCAGCGGCAGCCCGGCGAATTCGGCGGACAGCGAACGCCTCGCGCGTCTCGGACACCTCTGCCAGCACCCGCGCGCATCTGGGCAACCTGCCGAGATGCTGCTCCAGCAGCGCCGCCTGCCCCACCTCGCGCCCAAGGCGTCCGGGGGTCACCCGGATTGGCCGCTCCAAGCGCAGGAGGTCCTGGGCAGCGCGGCGCAGCTCACGGGCCAGGCGGGTGTCACGCCGCCCCCAATCCACGCGCGGTATGGATGGCCGAGGAGTGGTCCGCAGGGGCTTGTTGCGGGTGAGCCAGTTGCGGTCGTGGCGGTAGAGCCAGATATACACGCCGGGAATCAGACGCCTCAGTCCACTTGTGGACGCCTCCGGCTTCTCTTCCCTCTGCTGCTGCCAGGCGGCCCGGCACTCTTCCCGGCGCCAGTTCCAAGCGGTGGTGCCGGGGACATCGATCTTCTCCCTGGGGGGCTTCGCACCTCGGGAGCCGGGTCGCTGCGGTGGCAGGCCCAGGCGTGCCGCCTGTTGACGGACCGTCCCGGGGTCGAAGCCGAGCCGCCGGGACAGCTCACGCAGCGAGAGGGCCGGGTCAAGCCAGAACTTCCGCAAGGCGAACTCCCACACGGGGCCGTAGGCCGCCACACGGTCGAGGCGCCGGGCATCTTGGGGGGTCCGGTCCGGGCCTACTCGGCGGTACGCGAACCCACACGAGCACGTGAAGGTCCCGATAGGCTCACGCGCATTGCAGGTGTAGTTCACCTGAACACGTTCAATGCGCGGCTCTCCGTGGTGTGCGCTGGCAGCATTGAGGCAAGGCCAGGGGCCCGAGCCGAAGGGCGGAGGGGTTGTGCCGAGCCTCTCGCGGTGGAGCCCCAGGAAAGCCTGCATAAGCAGGTGGTGCAGGGTGTGCGCGGCCACACGAGGTTTACGCAGCAGGCGTAGCCACCAGCCATCGTCCTCGGGGGGAAGCCCTATCCGTTCCATAACCTCCGCGGGAAAAACGGTTCGCAGGGCAGCGCGCACCTCCTCAATGTGCGCCTGTCCGCTGAAGGTGGCAAGTTGACGCTCCGCAAGTGCGGCGAGGTAACCATCTCGCAAGGCGGAGGGCAGGACAGCAGGGGGCGGCCCAACCATCACGCCGAGGGCCCGCCGGGCGAGGTCGAGCAGCACGTCCCGCTCACACCCCTCGGGGACCTGACGTGCGAACAGGTTCTGAGGGATGACCGTTTCTGCCGGGATGAACACGTGACGGGTAACTGGAGCGGGCAGGACCACCTCACTCTCTTCCAGCCACACGGCGTGCCGCTCACAGACGAGAACACCGGGGAGCTGATGTGCGCGGTGCCAGTACGCTTCACCATGTCGGGTCCGTTCCTCGGTGACACAGGATGGACAGAAACGCAGGGCCCTCGCCGCGGCTACGCGGCTCGCCATCAAACCGAGCCGCCAGTGCGGATGCCCGTCCCCACGCATGGCGGCGCGAACCTCCTCACGCCGCTCAGGGAGATGAAAAGCGGCGAAGTACGGCAGCAGCGTATGCTGGTCTATCAACTCTTCCACCCCCGGCCCGCCGATGTCGGCGAGTTGCCCGGCGAGGTGGCCGAGGTGCGTCGGGAGGTCCATGACGGCGGTGATTGTCTCTCGCCCGAACAGGTGCCACAGGGTGGTCTTGAGGTTGCCGTACCCCATCAGGCGCGCATAACGCGCGCAGAGGCTGTACAGCAGCTCGTCCTCATAGGGGGAGGGAAAAAGGGCGACCACGCCGCCCTCAGAAGCCGAACTCGGTGGGCGAGCAGATGTAACCGGCATCACGCAACCCCTGCATCCCACTCAAGCCACGGGTCAGAGCGTCCTTCACAAGCGGGGGCAGGAGCGGCGTCACGGCAGCGTGTTCCGGTTGACCGAGTTGACTCAAGGGGCCTTCGGGAGGAGAGACCGGTGGAGGTACATCGCCCTGAGCGTGAACAGGCCGGGGAGTGTTCTTCTCCCGGAGGCGCTCTAAATCAAACTTCACGTCGTCCACCTGCGCCAGCACCTTGGGATCGTTGTTCTTGATGCCCTGAAGAATAATCCTCGCCTTACCGAAGGCATCTTTGGCAACTTGATGAATAAGTTCGGGGGTCAGTTGTTCCAGCCCGGAGTTGATGGCACGCTCCTGGGCGATCATGAACATCTTGACGGCGAAGTCAGCGATCCCCTGCGACTCGTCGTACAGCATCTCGCTCAGATCGCGCGGCACCTGCTTGACTGTCTTCCCCTCCTTGTCGGTGGTCTCGGCCATCCGGGACGGGTGCTTGACAAATTGGTAACGCCACATGGAGGACAGAAACCTGTCCCACTCCCCGTCCTGCGCCATACGGGCCCAATGACCCTCACCCTGCCCGGCATTGCGGCGCATCTGCCAGAAGGCCGAGTTGAGGACTTCATCGGCCCGCGGTGTTCCAATCAACACGACGGGAAGTTTGATTGTATTGACCAGTTCGGTGAACCATTGCAACATCTGCTCACGGCCACCACTTTTCTGCTTGCTGAGGAATTGAATTTCATCGATAATTAGTAAACCAATGGAGTGCAGGGCCGCAACCTTCGCCATATCGGGCAACATTTCGGTGGCAGTCCGTTGCCTGGTGCCCTTAAAGCCATAATCCTTATGATACTTTGTGCTTCCAATCAGTTCATCCACGGCCTTGAAGAAATTCAGGCACAGGGATTTCAAGGTGCCGTCGTTGGGGCAATCGAGTCTAAGAAAGACAATCTGCGTCCGCATTAGGTGATGCGGACGCCCGAGGCTATCCGTATAGGTGCGGTGGATTAGCACCTTGGGGTAGGTACGTAGCACATTTTTTACAGCTACCGTCTTCCCAGTGCCGCCGAGGCCGATTAGAGCGAAGCCCAAAGCAGATGGAGGTTCATACTGCTCAATTCCATATTTGAGCTTCTGGGCGATGTGTTCCACCTGCTGATGTAGGCGGCTCCACCCAAGATCGTGAATAGGGTTGCGAGGAATATAACCGTCGCGGATGATTCTTGCCAGCCGTTGGTGGAGCAGAAGGTGCTTTTCCATCGGTACAAAGAACTGCAAAGTTCTCTGGATATACATCAACCGCAGATGCTTGGGATGGTGCGTCATCTCCCTATCATGTGGAGGGAAGAAGCGGACCCCTTTCGAGAACTCGCCGTCCGTCATCAAGGGAGGAAGGGCCTCAATCAAGGGGTTGTCGAGCCAGGTATCGCTCTCAGCGGTCGAGTAGCTGGCCCTGTACACGCGGCGTGCTCCATCCACGGGTGGCGGTGAAAACGCTTCAATCGTCATTCAGTCCTCCCAATCGTCCACGAGGGCATCCAGCTCTGCCGAGACGGACGGGTCAAACAGAGGGATAGTTGTGGGACGGTTCGGTCCCTTAGACGGCGGTTTGAGTGGCGACTCGGGCGAGGCCTGACCCGCACCCTCCCGCTCGAAGAGTTTCTCGACCTGACGGTTTCCCTGAATGCCACGTACGCGCTGTGCGTTCGACTCGGTGGACGGTATGGACGCGCTTTGAACTTTGGCTTCGTCCATCACCTGCTGGATTTGAACGTCGATCCGCGCCCGGGTCTGCTGGCGGTGGCCCTGGTCACGCCGCCGGTACAGCTCGTCGAGGGCATACTCCAATTCCAGCTCGGGCCAAGGAACACCGCCAGCAGCATTCAACCCTGGAATCTCCTCGCATGGGATGAGGTCCTTGTGGCCCTTCAGTTCCAGCCAAATCTGTGCGCTTGACCAGGGATCGAACGCAATGCTCTCGCGCCACGTCCCGTTCTGGCGCGCTTTGGACCGCCAATCATGTGCCTCAATGTATTCACAGGTGTAGTACTGCTGGCCGTAGCGCAGACCACGTGGCGTCATGGCCGCCTTGGCGCGGGGCAGCAGGCCCCGGCGTACGGTCTCGGGAGGGAAGTACTTCAAACGGCCCGTGCGATGCTCCCGGCCCCAGTGCCACAACTCCAAGGGATTGGCACGCACACGGCTGCGCTTCATGTCTTCGTCGCGTGGGTAGTTGGGGATGAGGGCGGTCCGGTTGTGTTCGAGGAAACAGAGCGTGAGAACTTTACGTAACTGGGCGAGCGTCATAACGGCGTCCAGTCGGTAGTCTCTATCGCCACGCACACTACGCCGCACTGCGCCCGGTAGCCAGTGGATGATCCGGTCGTTTATCAGGCGAAAGCGCCGCTCGACGATGGCTTTCCAATCAGCACGGTAGGGGGGCGTGTTCGCAACGCGCACCCCGAAGCCTGTGACAAGAGCATCTGCGCTACCTCCCTCCAACTCGCCTCGGTCCGCAATCACGGCTTCGGGGAAGTGCTGTGCGGGCCAGAGGTCCGGCGTAATGGGGATTCCCAGGGAATGGCAGTATTCGACCTTATCCGTGGCGACATGCTCGAAGGCAAGCACGGCCCCCATCCAACTTGGTCCTTCCAATCCGACGGTGAAGCCGACAACGAGGCGGCTGAAAGTATCAACCACAACGTAAATTACCGGACGGCCAACGATGAGGCGGGGATCGCGGGAGGACACGAGATACACGTCCCCCACGGTGGAGTCGATCTGGTAGAGCGAGCCGGGTCCGTAGGCCATTGAGGTGGACTCACCGCGCATCCCCCGGTGCTTGAGGTTGTACGCGCGCTTGCCCTCACGGGCGAGGAGGGCCTTGTCCGGGTTCTTGGCTCTGCCGTACCAGTAGTCGAACTGGGCCAGGGTCGGCAGTTTCTCCGGCGAGGGCAAAATGGGTACTCGCGTTCCGTCAGGGAGCGGTTCGTAGCCCTCGTGGAAGTACTTCATGATCCCCGCCTCATAGGCCATTTTCTTAGTGACCCCCAGCTTGTTCTCGTAGAACTCCTCCCCAATCTGGACCAGCAGCGCGCGGGTGCGCTCGTCCACGTTGACTCCTGGGGCCTCCCCCGTTAGCTTCTCAACGGTCGTCCTCCGGCCACGCTTCGGGCCACTCGCTGCACTGCTTGTGCGTGTCTTACCTAGGGCGCCAGAGTTTTCAAAACGAGGAATCAGGGCGAAGATAGTCTGGCCGCCCCGCCAATAACGGTACAGGTAGGTGTAGAGGGTCGGCTTGGTCGCGCGTCCCTCTTGAATGACCTGGGCGATGAGGATGCCCCGCGCCTTGCGCTCGTACATCTCCGGTTTGGCCTGCACGACGGGTTCTATGGCAGCCCAGGCCCGGTCCCGGCCCGAACGCTCAGCCTCACTAAGTTGTTCGTCTCCACGTGGAGTAGCCAGCCACGGATCATGCCGGAGAAGACGCCTGCTGCCTCTGTCAACCTCTGCCTCCACTTCGGAGAGCTTGAACCAAGTAGGCAACGCCTTTTCTTTAAGAAGGTCGATGCTTACAAGAGCGTCGGTAGATCGGTCGATATAGAGAACACGCTCGGCGCAAATCGTGTTGTCGTCTAACACCGTCTCCATCAACACGTTTTCGACGAGATGCACAGTCTATTCCTCCCGAGCCTGACGCAAGACGAGCGGACGGGCAGGGTTAATCCGAATGGACATGTCTGTCTCCCACTGCCGAGTGGCGAGTAAATGCCGCGCTAAAGCCAGGCAGCTTCCATGTTCCAGCCCCAAGTCATCGTCACACCGGCGAGCAACGTTGGAAAGAGCGTCGGCACTGGTACGTACCTCACTAGTCAGATACTGGGTTAGCGTAGGAACATCGTCAGGATTTAAGTCAAACCCATCAAGAATAAGGTGCGAATGCAGCCACTCAATGTTTTCCACCGAAGGGAGGGGGATGTCATCAGCTACAACAATACCCCAGCTTACGTCGCGCCTACTCCAGTATTCACGTTCTATATCGAGCTTCTGTACAGTGCGCTCATCACTCAGTTCTACACCTTGTTTCACAGTCCGCACTGCATCTTCGCCATCCTGCAAAGAGATGTAAAAATCGGAAGTCATGACCATAGACCCGCCTCCAGGCGGTGAGGGGTGTTTGAACCCCAACTCTTTGGCGATGGCTTCGGTCTCCTCGGGGGGCCAGAGTGGGAATTGCTCGCGGATGTCTATAACGTTTGGAGCCCACTCCAACAGGTAGAAGTAGCGCAGCTCGTTCAAACTCATCAGGTGGTGAACCCGTCCCGTCTTCCACCCGCGCTGACGGTTGACCTGCCCCTGGGAAGGAACGTCCTGAATGGACAACCAGGGCTGGTACTCTGCCCCCTCACCCTGGCCCCTCCCCTCCTTCCACCGCTTGAGGATTGATTCCTTGGTCAAGCCTCTGTTGCGCTTCGCCATAGGCCTCCATAACAGTAGGGGCGAGCTTGCGCTCGCCCAGGACGGTGGCGGGGTGGTATTTTGAAAACTTACCCCATCCAGATGAGTAGCTCTAAACGAGAGTAAGAAACTTTATTCCAGAAGTCAATGACTTTTTTTAAAGTAAAGAACTTTTTTCCGACATACATTCGACGCGCCCGATCAAACCGAACTTATTCCACCGTCACTGACTTCGCCAGGTTCCTCGGCTTGTCCACGTCCTTGCCCAGCGCCGTCGCCGTGAAGTAGCTCAGCAGTTGCAGCGCCACCACGTTCACCACCGGGCTCACCGCCTCGTGGGCGCGGGGGACGTACAACACGTCGTCGGCGTGCCCGGCATTCTCCGTGTCGCCGTCGGAGAGCAGCGCGATCACCTTGCCGGAGCGGGCGCGCACCTCCTGCACGTTGGAGATGGTCTTTTCCAGCAGCGGGCTCTCGGTGGCGATCACCACGACGGGGAGCTTCTCGTCGATCAACGCGATGGGGCCGTGCTTCATCTCGCCCGCCGCGTAGCCTTCCGCGTGGATGTAGCTGATCTCCTTGAGCTTCAAGGCCCCCTCGAAGGCGGTGGGTGCGTTCACCCCGCGGCCCAGGAAGAGGTAGTCGCGGGCGCCTGCGTACTTCTCGGCCACGCGCCTGATCTGCTCCACCCGCTCGGGGGCGAGGGCTTCTTCCACCAGACGCGGCAGCTCGCGGGCGGCGTGCAGGAGTTCCTGGGCCCGCGTCTCGCTCAGCGTTCCGCGCGCGCGGGCGAGCCACAGGGCGAGCATCAGCATCGCGCTGACCTGGGCGGTGTACGCCTTGGTGCTCGCCACGCCGATCTCGGGCCCGGCGTGGATGTAGAGGGTGTCGTCGAGTTCGCGGGTCATGGAGCTTCCCTTGGCGTTGATCACCCCGAGGGTCTTCGCGCCGCCCTTCTTCGCCTCACGCAGGGCTTCGAGCGTGTCGATGGTCTCGCCCGACTGGCTCACCACGATGGCGAGGGTCTGCTCGCTCACCAGGGGCGAGCGGTAACGGTACTCGGAGGCCACGTCCACCTCGACCGGGATGCGCGCGAGTTGTTCGATCAGGTACTCGCCCACCAGCCCCGCGTAGTAGGCCGTGCCGCAGGCGATGATCGAGATGCGCTTGAAGCTCTGGGGGTCGAGGCCGATGTCGAGGTTCACCTCGCCCGTGTCGTCGTGCAGGCGCCCGATCAGGGTATTCGTCAGGGCGGTGGGCTGCTCGTAGATCTCCTTGAGCATGTAGGTGTCGAAGCCGCCCTTCTCCGCCGCCTCGGCGTCCCACTCGATGCGGTCGATGCTTCGCTCGACGGGGTTGCCTTGCAAGTCGGTGACCCGGAAGCCGTCGTCGTGCAGCACCACCATGTCGCCGTCGTGGAGGAAGACCATATTGCGCGTGTACGGCAGCAGGGCGGGCACGTCCGACGCCAGGAACATCTCGCCCTCGCCCACGCCCATGACGAGCGGGCTCACGGTGCGGGCCGCCACGATCTCGCGGTGGGCGACGTGAGTGACGACGATGCCGTAGGCGCCGCGCACCTGCGAGAGGGCCTGTCTCACGGCCTCGTACAGGTCCCCTTGGTACGCCTCCTCGATCAGGTGGGCCAGCACCTCCGAGTCGGTCTCGCTCTTGAAGGTGTGGCCGCGTGAGATCAGGCCCTCTTTCAGCGAGAGGTAGTTCTCGATGATCCCGTTGTGGATGATGACGATGCGCCCGTCCTCGGTGGCGTGGGGGTGGGCGTTCGTGTCGTTGGGCAGGCCGTGGGTGGCCCAGCGCGTGTGCCCGATGCCCAGCGTGCCGGGGAGGGGGTGGTGGACGAGTTCACCGCTGAGGTTGGCGAGCTTCCCGGCCTTCTTCCTCACCACGACCCGCTCGCCGTCCGCGACGGCCACGCCCGCGCTGTCGTAGCCGCGGTATTCCAACTTGGCGAGGCCCGAGATGAGCACGTCCTGCGCCTGCCTGCCTCCGATATATCCGACGATTCCGCACATACGTGCTCCTTGACCCGCTCCCGGCGCACGGCCAGGGCGGGCGGTGTCTGGGTGGGTTTGTGGGCACCGCGCGGCCTTATCTCCGCGTCACCGCGAGAAGCTTATCGCCGCGCTTCACCTCCCCGGAGGAAGGTCGGGTAGGCCCGTGCCGGGGCCTGGAGGCATCCGCAGAAACCCTCGCTCACCTCCACCTCGTCTTCTGCCCTCCCGGGGTACGCCGGGGAAGGCAGACCTTGCGCTGCCCTGTTTTGTGTGAGCCGGACACCAGCGGCCCTGCGGCGCAGCATACCACCCCGGCTGGAGTGAGGTGAGCAAGATGCTCAGGTGTGCCCCCCCGTCAGGTCCACCTGCGGGCGTAGGCGTCGGCATCGAACTTGCGGCTCAGGCCCGAGGCGGCGAGGTAGCGCACGTTGCCGAAGATGGGGCGCGGGGCCCAGGGGCGGTCGTGCAGGCCGAAGACCCAACCCACGCTGGCGTAGGAGTTGGCGTCGCGCCCGTCGAGCTGGTAGCGGTTGTTCAGCCACAAGGTCGTGTCGTAGGCCTCCTGGGGCGAGGGGCCCCACTCCAGAATCTTCTTGCCCCAGTACATCCGCATCGCGTTGTGCATCCGGCCCGTGCGGACCATCTCGGTGTGGGCGGCGTTCCAGTAGCGGTCGTGGGTCTGCGCCGCGTCGAGTTCCTCACGGGTGTAGAGGTGGGGGCGGGGGTCGCCCGCGCGCTCCTCCAGCGTCTTTCGCGCCCAGGCGGGCAGGCCCTCGTAGCGGTCGTAGGCGGGGTTGAACTCGCAGTAGTTGAAGCTCAGCTCCCGCCGCACGATCATCTCCTCCAGGAAGGTGTCGAGGCCGGGCCCGCCGTCCGAGTGCTCCCGCGCCGCGAGGGCCGCCGTCAGCGGCGAGAGGTGCCCGTAGTGGAGGTAGGCACTCAGGCGGCTGCCCCCGTCCACGTTGGGGTCGCGCCGCCCGGAGTCGTAGCGCGGCAGCAACCGGGTGACGAAGTGGTCGAGCCGGGCGAGCGCCCTCGCCTCGCCCCCCTCCTCCTCGCCGGGGGGCACGCTGTTGTCCACCCCCAGGGCGCGCACGGTCAGGGCCGGGTCCGAGACGTCCAGGCCGGGGTCCCAGTCGGGGTGGCCCTGCGCTCCCTCCTCCACGTCCACGGGCACCAGGAACCGTTCCAGCACGCGGTGGAGCCTGGGCCGCAGGGTGCGGGCGCCGACCTCCTGCTTGTCCGACACGGTGCGGATCGGCACCACTGCGTCAGATTCGACCTGCACGAAGGGCACCTCCAGCCGCCCCGCGAGGGCCTCGCGCCACTGGCGTCCGGGGCGCAGGTACCCCCGGTCGGTGACGACGAGGCAAGCACCCCGGGCGGCGTCCAGCACCACGTCGGGCGGGTGGCCGACGCCAACGCGCAGGGGGACGCCGCGCCGCGCCAGCCCGGCCCGCAGGTCGCGCAAGCCCTCCAGCAGGTACTGGAAGTGGCGGGCGTTCGCCTCCGGGTAATCCGGGTTCAGGCCGAAGACGGCGGCGAGGGGCACACCCAGCCGCCGCGCCTCGCCCGCCGCGTACTCGAGGGCGTGGTTGTCCCGCGTCCGCACGCTCGACTGCACCCACAGCAAGACGAACCCCTTCCCCGACGGCTCGCCCGGCCTGAGCACCTGCACCCGTTCCGCTTGGATCATGGCCGTTTTGTAACGTGCCCCCCCGCCCGCAGACGGTGGGGAATCCGGCGAAGTCTTACCTACCCCCCCGGCAACCTCCGCACGGGGAGCCGCACCCACCCCCGGCGCGAAACCCAGCGCAGCAGTAAGACGGTGATGATGCCGCCGAGCTGGGCCTGAAAGGTCGTGACGTGGCCGTGCAGCAGATACACGACGA
Source organism: Deinococcus planocerae (assembly GCF_002869765.1). Lineage (NCBI taxonomy): Bacteria > Thermotogati > Deinococcota > Deinococci > Deinococcales > Deinococcaceae > Deinococcus > Deinococcus planocerae. Next base: position 56,881 of record NZ_PNOR01000010.1, read on the forward strand.
GGGCGCCCCCGGCGGCGGCGGTCGCGTAGAGCTGGTCGCGGCGGTACATGACCTCGGGGACCTCGTTGGCGATCAGGTCGCGGATGATGCCGCCCCCCACCCCGCTGAGCATCCCGGCAAACGTCACCCCCAGCGGCCCGAGCCCGATGGCGATGGCCCCAAGCGCCCCCGAGGCGGCGAAGAGGCTCAGGCCCAGCGAGTCGAACACGCTCAGGGCCTTCTCGAAGCGGGCGAGCCGTTCCCCGAAGGCGAAGCTCAGGACGGCCCCCGCGAGCGCCATCCAGAGGTACGTCTCGTCGCGCAGGAAGACGGGGAGGGCCTGCCCGGTCAGGCTGTCGCGCACCGCCCCGCCGCCGACGGCGGTCACGCAGCCCAGCACCAGGACGCCGAAGAGGTCGAACCTCTTGCGCACGCCCAGCAGCGCCCCCGACAGGCTGAAGGCGAGGACCCCCAGCAGGTCGAGGAAATACAGCCCCTGCGCCAGCGTGACGGAAGGGAGCGCGAGTTCATGCACGCGAGCACTCTAAAACGCCCTGCGCGATCCTCCTACCTGGACGGAAGAACGCGGGCCGTGACGACCCTGGGCGGGGGACACGGTGGGGGTGGGACGGATGGCGCGACCGAACACGCCGCGTGGTAGCAGGAGAGGACCCTGATCCTCCCCGCCTTCCGGGAGTCCTGACCGGGCGGGTGTGGGCGGCCTTCGCGCCGACGGACCTCCTGAACAGGCTGGGGCTGGAGTGGCAGGGTGACCCGCCGTCCTCATGCCGCGCGGCGTCCCGCACCCGGCGGGGAGAGGCACCTGGCCCCTCGCCTCCATCCAGGCAGCCGTGTTATACTCCCGGCTGTTGTCTCGCCCACGAGGGCTGAGCAGAAAAGCCCCGGCAGCGTTCCACCAGTCCCAGACGCCGAGCGGCTTCCCGAGGAGAAAGAGTCATGGCGAAGCACCCCGTTCCCAAGAAGAAGACGAGCAAGAGCAAGCGCGACATGCGCCGCAGCCACCACGCGCTCACCCCCCCCACCCTCGGCGAGTGCCCCCACTGCCACGCCAAGAAGCTCAGCCACCACATCTGCCCGAGCTGCGGCTACTACAACGGTCGCCAGGTCCTCGCGGTCTGAGCGAAGTCAAGAGAAGAAGGGTCCCCACTCGGGGGCCTTTTTCTTTTTTATCCTGGGTCTATGGCGAAGCAGTTCGACCGCATCCTCCCCGAGCACGCCGAGTTCATCGCCCGTCAGCACGTCTTTTTCACGGGCAGCGCGGCGCCGGAGGGGCGGGTCAACATCTCGCCCAGGGGGCTGGACACGTTGCGGCTCCTCGACGACCACACCGTCGCGTACCTCGACCTGACCGGCAGCGGCAACGAGACCGCCGCCCACCTACGCCTATCGCCCCGCCTGACCCTCATGTTCTGCGCGTTCGAGGGCTCGCCGCTGATCCTGCGGCTCTACGGCGTGGGCTGCGCGCTGGCCCTGGGAACGCCGGAGTTCGAGGCCCGCGCCTCAGCCTTCACCCTTCTGCCCGGCACCCGGCAGATCATTGAGCTGCGCGTGAACCTCGTGCAGACCTCCTGCGGCTTCGGCGTGCCGCTCCTCGACTTCCGGGAGGAACGCTCGGCCCTGACCCGCCAAGCGGAGGCCTGGGGCGAGGAGGGCTTGAGACGCTACTGGGAGCGCAAGAACCTCCGCAGCATCGACGGCTATCCTACAGGGTTGCTAGACGGGTTGGAAGACCAAGGCGGCCCCCCTCGGGACTCGGACGCCTGATTTGACTTCGCGTGTGTAGCACGCCAACTTTTCTCCACCACAGCCCGGGAAGCCCGGGAGGGCGGAGTCTTTATAATTCTGCCCTCCCCTGCGCCCCAGGTCGCAGAGCGAGGCGCTTGAAGCGGTGTATGACGCGGCGAGACTCAAGCGGGCTTGGGCAGCGGGCCGGAGACCGTCAGGACGGGGACGGGCGACTCGCGCACGATGCGGCGGGCCACCGAGCCGAAGAGCAGGCGGTCGAGGCCGCGCTTGGCGCTCGTGCCCAGGGCGATCACGTCGCACTCGCCGCGGCGGGCCCGGTCGAGGGCGACCTCGGCGGGCGGGCCCCAGGCGACCTCGCCGCCGCCCAGGCCCTCCAGCCGCCCGCGGGCCTCGCGCTCCCACAGCTCGTTGCGCTCGCGCAGGAGTCGGGTGCTCGCGCCGCGCAGGGCGGGGGGGCTGGAGAGCATAGGCAGCGCGAGCGGCGTGTCGAGTGCCCCCGGGTCCACAACGTGCAGCGGCTGAATCTGCGCGTCCGGCCACGACCGCCGCAGGAAGTCGAGCGCCCCGAGCGCGCCGGGCGAGAAGTCCATCAGGAGGAGGACACGCGCCCCCGACCCGGGAACGGGAGGGGCGGCGGCGGAGACGCTCAGGACGGGCACGGGCGAGTCGCGGATCACCCGCTCGGTCACGGGGCCCGCCCCGCGCTCGGACTGCCGGGGCCCGGCCTTGCCGAGGACGATCAGGTCGAAGGCCCCCTGCCGCGCGCAGCGCAGCACCTCCTCGGCGGGCGGCCCGGAGGCGAGGGCTCCCCCACCCAGGGCGTCCAGGGCCTCGCGCTCGCGGGCGGGCTCTCCCGCCGGAGAGCGGGCGGGGCGCGGCGGGGCGACGTGCAGGAGGTGGGGGCGCGCGTCCGGGAAGGCGGCGCGCGCCACCGCCAGGGCCTTCCCCGCCGCCGGGGAGAAGTCGGTGGGAACAAGCACACGCAGGGTCATCGCTGGGGTCCTTTCCGCCCGCACCGACGGGGGAGGCGCCGGGCCGCGCGGGCGGGCGGTGGGGGCCGGGCGCCTGACTCGGCCACCTGTCTGAGCGACCTGTCAGGGTCGTGTTCGGCCCGGCTGGGCCGGGCAGAGCCTTCACGGCGGGCGGTGGGTGAGCGGGGGCCAGACCCGGGCGGACGGGTGCATGTCACACCTCCCTCCTGTGGGTCTGGCCCTCGCTGCGAAGCGCCGGAAAGCGTTGCTTTCGGACTGACGGCGCGCGCACCTGCTCTCAGGCGGCTACTCCCCCGCGGTTGTGCCCCCACCGTAACAGGCCCCACTGGGAACTTCGTGAGGGCCAGCCCCCTGCCCCCTTCGCCGAACCCCGGCTGTGCGGCCTATCCTCATCCGGGACCCCGGAGGATGTGAGGCGGCCCGAACCGAGCTTAAGGAAGACGCATGGCGCGGCGGGGACCGGGGTCCCTACCATCGAGACAAAGGGGAGCCGTCGCCGGGGAGTAGCCGCCCGCAAGGGAGTTCGCAGGCCGTCAGTCCGGGTACCAGGGGTGCCTCGGCCCGAACACGAAAGGCCAGACCTGCGCAGGAGGAAGGCATGCAGTCCTGGCCCCGGCAGCCCGTCTGGCATCTCGCACCCCCCCGTTTGGGAGCTTCCCTGGAGGACCCCTTGAGTCTTTCGTCCCTCACCTGCCGCTGGGTGCCCGGCACGCTCGACCGGGTGTTCGTGTCGTCCCCCTTCGGGTCCGGCGAGGCCTCGCTGCGCGACGTGCGCCGGGTGCTCGGGCCGGTCGCGTCCCACGACCTGTACCTGAGCGGCAGGCACCACCTCTGCGGCGACGCCGACCACATCTGGTACGCCCTCGTCTGCCTGGGGTGCCCGGTGGCGCCTGGGGGCCTCGCGCCCGTGGCCGCCGTGCACACCCCCGCGCCGCCCTCGCCCGTCCCCACCACACCTGCCAGACCCGGCACGCCCCGCCCGGCAGGAGGTCCCCTCTGAAGGTCAGGGCCCGCCGTCTCGTCGCCACCCGGACGCACACGCCCCTGCTCCTGCCGCTGCCGCCCGCCCCGCAGAGCGGGCAGGACCGACTCCTCGACGAGGCGCCCGAACTGACCTTCCCCGCCAGCGATCCGGTCGCGCTCACCGTGCGCGCGGCCCGCGCCACCCCCCCCCCCCCCCCCCCCCCCCCCGCCCCCCCCCCCCCCCCGCCCCCCCCCCCCCCCCCCCCCCCCCCCCCCCCCCCCCCCCCCCCCCCCCCCGCCCCCCCCCCCCCCCCCCGGGGGCTTTTCAGGACGTGCTCGCCGGGCCGCGGCAGATGCCCTTCTCGGTGGTGCCCGTCCTGGGCCTGTCGTTCATCGGCGCGCTGGGGGCGGGCGTGGTGTACGCGCTGATCGCCCGGCTCACCCGTCAGCCCAACCGGATCTTCGCGGTCCTCGCGCTCGCCTTGCTCGTCGCCTCCTTCGTCACGCCCTTTTCGATCCCGAACGTCCCGGTCTCCGTCATTCTGATCCTCAACCTCATGCACGTGGTCGTCTACGCCTGCGTGATGGCGCTCGTGCCGCGCCGGTCGGCGAAGGGGTAGGGGCCGCTTTCCCCGCCCCCTATCCTGCGGGGCATGACGGCGCAGACGACCTTCGGCACCCCGCGGCCCCTCGACTGGCTTTGCCTGGCTCCCCACCCCGACGACGCCGAGATCGGGGCGGGGGGCACCCTGCTGCGGCTGGCGCGGGCGGGCCGGGCCGTCGGCGTCCTCGAACTCTCGCGCGGCGAGCGCGGCACCCAGGGCACCCCGGGGGAGCGCGCGGCGGAGTGCGTGGCGGCGGCCCGGATTCTGGGGCTCGCGTGGCGCGGGCAGCTCGGCCTCCCGGACGGGGAACTGGCCGACACGCCGCAGGGGGCCCACGCCCTCGCCGGGGTGCTGCGCGAGGTGCGCCCGCGCGTGCTCGCCCTGCCGCACCCCCGGGACCGCCACCCCGACCACTTCGGCACCTCCCACCTCGCCCGGCGGGCGCTGCACCTCGCCGCGCTGCGCCGGGCCGATCTGGAGGGCGAGCCGCACCGCGTCTCCCGGGTGCTGCTCTACCAGGGCAACGGGGACATCGCGGCGAACGTGCTCGTCGACGTGGAGGCGGTCCTGCCCGAGTGGGAGGCCGCCATCCGCGCGCACGCCAGCCAGTTCGCCGGAGGGCACGTCTCCGAGACGGTCACCCCCGAGGTCGTGGAGCGCCGCCGCGCCCGCCTGATGTACTGGGGCACCCTCGCCCGGGTGCGCTACGCCGAGGCCTTCGAGGTGGAGGAGCCGCTGCTCCTGGATCCGGAGGGGCTGTGACCGTGCGGGCCGGGGGGCCAGGACAGGTTGAGGTGATCTCCGCTCACGCCAACTTCAGGGCGTCCACCAGCCGGTCGAGCAACGTCTCCCACGGGCGGGCGGGGAGGGCGGACAGACCGTAACGCTCGGCCTCCTCCCGGAGCCACAGACTCAGGTTCCAACTGACATGAGCCCGGCCACGTTGCTCCCCCTCCCCGGGTTCCCGTGACCGCAGGTTGCGAACGAGTTGCTCCTCGTCCGGCTCGTGCAAGAAGACGGCCCGGACCTCGCCACGCGCAAAGGCGTCGACGAGGGCCGGGCGCGCCGCCAACTCGGGCAGGAGGTAGTCGCCCTCCAGCACGAGGGGTGGCCCTTCCTTCACGTGGTTCAGCACGACGGCCTCCAGCGCAGGCGGCAGGGCACGTGAGGCGGCCAGGTGGGCCCGCACGATCTGGTCGGCGGAGAGGGAACCGGGGTCGGGGTGGGTGAACCAGCAATGCAGGGCGGGCTGTCGCTCGGGCGTGGTCAGGTGCATGACCGCGAGGTGCAGGTCGTCCACCTCCGTCACGCTGATCCCCAAGCGGTGTGCGAGCGGGTAGCTCACCTGCGTTTTTCCTGTGCCCGAGGCACCTCCAAGCAGAACGACCATTGCCATCGGCTTATCGTGCAGGCTGGGCCGGATCACTGGATGAGCACAGAGCCCCACGGTCTGGGCCGGAGGAGACTGGGAAGGGCGACGAGAGGCCGGTGAAGAGGACGGTCAGGAGGTCTCCCCCTGCGGCTGGGGCAGCGGGCGCGTGACCATCCGGCCCGGGAGGAGGTAGTACGCCTCTGCGAGGAGGAAGACGGCGGCCCCCAGGGTGAAGACGCCCGCCGGGCCGAAGCTCGCCCACAGCAGGCCGCCCAGCACCGGGCCCACCGCGTACCCCAGCGCCTCGACGGCCATGACCGTGCCCCAGGCGGCGGCGCGGTGGGCGTCCGGCAGCACCCGCCCGACGAGCCCGTTCCACCCCACGACGAAGGCCCCGTACCCGACCCCGAGCAGGGGGGCGAGGAGCCACAGCCGCGTCTCCACCCCGGGCAGGGCCGCCACCCCGAAGGTCAGCGCGAGCAGGAGCAGGCCGGGCGCGAGGGCGCGGCGGGGGTGCGCCCGGTCGGCCACCCGGCCCGCCCCCCAGAACGAGGCCCCGAACACCGCGAGCGCGAGCGCCCCCGGCCCAATCAGGTCGCCCAGCCCCAGCCCCAGCCGCGCGAGGAGGGGATAGAACACGGTGACGAGCAGCCCAGGTGCCAGCGTCTGCGCGAAGGCGGCGGGAAGCAGCACCGCGACCCGCGACCAGCCGCGCCACACGCTGACCCGGCTCCCGCCCCCCCCTTCCGCCGTGCCGGGCAGGCGCAGCCCCCACAGGCTGAGGGCGAGGACGAGCGCCGCGACCTGGGCGCCCACCAGGAGCGCCCACGCCGTCTCGGGCCGCGCCTGCATCAGCGGTCCTACCCCCAGCACGCCGCCCAGGATGGCGGGGGCGACGCTGAGGCTGGAGACCGCGAGCGCCCGCGCCGTGCGTCCGGGCCGGGCCAGCGTCTGCGACGTGCTCATCACCCCCGGCCAGAGGGCGGCGTAGGCGAGGCCCCACACCGCACAGCCCAACACCCCCCACGCGGGGGACGGGGCGAGCCGGGCCCCCAGCACCGCCGCGAGCCCGAGTGCCGCGCCCAGCCCGAGCACCCGGCCCAGCCCCCACCGCTCGGTGACGAGCCCCAGGGGCCCCTTGGCGAGCGCGTCGGCGAGGTAGTGCCCGCCCACCATCAGCCCGATCACCGCCGCGCCGAGCCCCAGCCCCGGCCCCGCCACGGGCAGCGCCGACACGAAAAAGCCGGTGCGCACGAGTTCGCTGGCGACCAGCAGCGCGAGCAGCCGCAGCATGGTCAGGGGCCGGGTCCACAGCATCAGCCCCGATTGTACGGGGTGCCTGCGGGCCAGCGTGCCTCCCCCGGCTCCGCCACATGACGGACGCCCAGAGCAAAGGGGCCGCGCTAGCCTGCCCCCACGATGCTCCTCACCCTCACCGCCACCCGCTCCGGACCAGAGGCTTTCCCGGCGACCGACCTGGGCTTCCTGCTGCACAAGCACCCGGGCCGCGTGCTGGTGCGTGAGTTGCCTTTCGGGCGGTCCACCGTCTTCTACCCGGAGGCGACCCCGGAGAGCTGCACGGCGGCCCTGCTGCTGGAGGTCGATCCGGTCGCCCTCTCGCGCCACACCCGCGCCGGGGAGGGCACCCCGCTCGAACCGTACGTGAACGACCGGCCCTACGCGGGGGGCAGCTTCCTCGCTGTGGCCCTGCGCGACGCTTTCGGCACAGCGATGACGGGGCGGAGCAAGGAGCGGCAGGAACTCGCCAACACGCCGCTGCCCCTCGTCGCCGAGCTGCCCTGCGTGGCCGCGCGGGGTCCCGCCGACCTGCCCGGACGACTTTTCGGCCCGTTGGGGTACGTGGTGCAGGCGGAACCCATCCCCCTCGACCCCCTCTTCCCGGACTGGGGCGAGCGGCCCTACGTGCGGCTGCGGCTGGCGGGCACGGTGCGCCTGCGGGACCTCCTCGCCCACCTGTACGTCCTGCTGCCCGTGCTCGACGGTCGCAAGCACTATTACCTCGACGATGCCGAGGTGGAGAAGCTGCTGCGGCACGGTTCGGGGTGGCTGGACGAACATCCGGAGCGTGAGTTCATCACGAGGCGTTTCCTGCGCTTCCGGGAGCTGGTGCGGCAGGCGGAGGCGACCTTCACCCCGGAGGCGGAGGACGAGGAGCCTGCGCGCGAGGCCCGACCCCGCCTCCACGACGAGCGGCTGGACCGGGTGGCGGAGGTCTTGAAGGCCAGCGGCGCCGCCCGCATCCTCGACCTGGGCTGCGGGGAGGGCAAGTTGCTGCGCCGTCTCCTCGCCGCCCCGCAGTTCCGCGAACTTGTGGGCCTCGACGTCAGCGCCCGCTCCCTGGAGATCGCCGCCGAGAAGCTGCACCTGCGGGAGCGCCCCGAACTTGCCGGACGCGTCCGCCTCCTGCACGGCAGCCTGACCTACCGCGACGCCCGGCTGCGCGGTTTCGACGCCGCCGCCCTCGTGGAGGTCATCGAACACCTCGAACCGCACCGGCTCCAGGCCCTGACCACCAACCTCTTCGGCGACGCGCGCCCGGGGAGGGTGGTCGTGACGACGCCCAACCGGGAATACAACGCGGTCTTCGGTGAGGACGCCGGGATGCGGCACGCCGACCACCGCTTCGAGTGGACGCGCGCCGAGTTCCGGGCCTGGGCGGAGGGGGCGGCGCGGGACCACGGCTACGCGGTGCGGTTCGAGGACGTGGGCGAGGTGCATCCCGAGTACGGCCCGGTGACGCAGATGGCGGTGTTCAACAACACAAGATGCTTAATTTAAAGAGACCAAAGTTCCCTTACTAAATCCTGCCTCATTGATGTAAAGGCTTTTACTAGCTTAAATAGCGCCCTACTCCTAGCCTCTAAAAAACTATGAAATTCCATGCCATTTAGCAACTCCTTAGGTATGTGCTGGGCCTCCAAGCTTTTATCTAGTAGACGGTTCGACTCTTTAAGTTCGTTTAAATAATCCTCCGGCCACCTTTTGCCAACTTTTATGTTAGTAAGTTTTGGCATCAGAGCACGATTGACTACAGAATCTCCGTACTCCTTCGCTAAACCTTGATCGAGAACCTTGTTGTCGAATTGATCAAGCAGAGCACTAGGAAATATATGGTGCTCTTCCAATCTATCATTTGTTCCCACTTTCTGTGTACTATTCCAATCTAGAAGGCCATCTGGCGCACTGTAGTGAAGCAAATTCAAAATGCCTCTATATATAGCACCAGATGGACGTGTATAGGTTAAAAGATCACTGGGCTCCTCCAACTTGCTTCGAAAAGTGGAAAAATAAGTTGGAGGAAGTTTTTGCTTTTTCGCGATACTTTTGAGTGCCTCAACATCTAACAGTATAGTTTCGTTTGTAGTTCCCGAGTATCTTGAACTGAATATCGAGGACCAATACCACCACTTCAAAAATTCCGCCTGATCCTGGTTTACTTTACTTGTGTCTCCTACTTCGTGCATAAATATCATCAACGGTACTAGCATATTCTCGTACGGCGCAAGTGACGATGATACCAGCAGCCTCTGAGTTTGCAAATAATTTCTGGTCTTTTTATACAAAGCAGCAGCTACGCCCCAAAACACATTGAAATCGTGTGCCTCTAGTTCGTTTAGTAAAGCTTGTTTATCAATCTTGCGGTTGGATGTGGTCCCGTTATTACTGGACCGTTTCAAAAGCGCAACTGTTCTGACCATCAACTCTCGGTTAACGCTCTCTCCTAACTCGGCTTCTAAAGATTTAAACTCTTTTCGTAGATTGAAACCAGAGTATAACTTGGCGGCGAGAACATCCGTGAAGTTGAGTTGTATGCCTCTACTATTACTTCTCTCAAAAAAGGCACAAAATTTTTCTAAACTCATGTCTAATAAATGGAATGTAACCAATTTCTCTTGCTTGAAGAGAGCGAGTAATAGTCTTGCTGCCCTACGATATATTTTCCTAGCCCTCTCTAACTCTTCTGAGTCAATGTCGACTCTATTTGAAAATTTCGTCCTACTAAATATCATGTTTAAATCTTCGTCTTCGTAGCTTTTTACTTCTATATTATAGGCGTCCTCCAATCTCACACATACATAATTTTCATTGTCTTCTCCAGCAACTCTATCATACACGTCCTCTAATTTTTGACTAGATAGAGTCCTTGGGTCTACATCAGGCTTAAAATAAACCCAAACCTGATCTCCACCCTCGCCAGTCAACGCACGGTATATACTTGTCACTCTTTGTTGACCGTCTAATATAACTCTGAGTCCCATATCGGATTTCTGTCTCATTTGAACTTCATTCAAATACTCAGGTTCGCTATTTTTACTTGACTTTTTATCTCTCCCGGACTTTCTTTTACGATCATCAATTTTACGTAGTGTCATCGCAAAAGATGGTTTGCCGTATATGATAGAACCGATAAAAATATCTTGAATAAGGGAATCAAACAGCTCATGTGTTTGTTCTAAGTCCCAACGAAAATCCCTCTGAAACTCAGGTAACATCAGCCTTCCAGCTCTGACATCCTGTACCATTTGAGTAAGAGATTGAGTTTGATTCGGGGCATCAGCCATAGGATTAGCTTACCTGATTATCCACACTTAGGTTACCGATCCCCCCTCCGCCAATCTGCCCATGCCTATCCTCCTCCCATGTGCGAGCATCGGCCCTTGAGGTCTCGCCCCATGCACATCCCCCTCCCCGAACTCTCCCTCGTCGCCCTCGTCGGCGCGTCCTCCTCCGGCAAGTCGTCCTTCGCGGCGCGGCACTTCCTCCCCAGCGAGGTGCTGAGCAGCGACTTCTTCCGCGCCCTCGTCAGCGACGACGAAAACAGCCTGGAGGCGACGGGGGACGCCTTCGACAGCCTGTTCTTCGTGGGCGGCAAGCGGCTCGCGCGCGGGCGACTGACCGTGGTGGACGCAACGAGCGTGCGCCCGGAGGACCGCCGCCGTCTGGTGGACCTCGCCCGAGCACATGACGTGCTGCCCGTCGCCATCGTCCTCGACTTGCCGAGGGCGGTGTTGGAGGCCCGGCACGCGGCCCGGACGGATCGGGACTTCCCGGCCTCCGTGATCGGGCGGCAGGTCTCGGAGTTGCGGCGCACCCTGCGCGGCCTCCAGAAGGAGGGCTTCCGGCACGTCTGGGTGTTGCACTCTGAAGAGGAGGTCGAGGCGGCGACCGTCATGCGCGTCCCTCTCTACACCAACCGCAAGGAGTTGACGGGGCCCTTCGACTTCATCGGGGACGTGCACGGCTGCCTGCCCGAGTTGCGGGAGTTGCTGGAGCGGCTGGGCTACCGGCTGGACGGCGAGACGGTCACCCCTCCCCCAGGCCGCACCGCCGTCTTCGTGGGCGACCTCGTGGACCGGGGGCCCGACAGCGCGGGCGTGCTGCGGCTGGTGATGGGGATGGTGGGGGCGGGCACGGTCCTGTGCGTTCCCGGCAACCACGACGACAAGCTGGGGCGCGCTCTGGACGGCAAGGCGGTCAAGGCGCAGCACGGGCTGGACGTGACGCTGGAGCAGTTGGACGCCGCCGGGCCGGAGTTTCGGGCGCGGGTGCGGACCTTCCTCGACGGGCTGGTGAGCCACCTCGTCCTCGACGGCGGGCGGGTGGTCGTCGCGCACGCGGGGCTGCCGGAGCGGTATCAGGGCCGGGCATCGGGACGGGTGCGGTCCTTCGCCCTTTACGGCGACGTGGACGGGAGCACGGACGAACTCGGCCTCCCCGTGCGGCGCGACTGGGCGCAGGAGTACCGGGGGGCGGCGTATGTGGTGTACGGACACACCCCCGTCGCCGGGCCGAGGTGGGTCAACCGGACCCTCAACATCGACACCGGCTGCGCGTTCGGCGGCTCGCTGACCGCACTGCGTTACCCGGAGATGGAGACCGTCAGCGTGCCCGCCCACGCCCAGTACACGGTGCCCGCGCGTCCCCTCGCCGCACCGGAGACGCCGGGAACGGACGGGGTGCCCGACCTCGCCGCCCTGACGGGGAAGGCCCGGATCGAGACCCGCACCTTCGGCGGCATTGCCCTGCGGGAGGGCGAGCGGGCGGCGGCAGTCGAGACCTTCGGGCGCTTCGGGGTGGACCCGGCGTGGTGCCCCTCCCTCCCGCCCACGATGAGCCCGGTGGAGACGAGCGCGCGGGAGGACCTTCTGGAACACCCGCAGGAAGCCTTCGCCTACTTCCGCTCGCAGGGCGTGGAACGGGTCGTGTGCGAGGAAAAGCACATGGGTAGCCGCGCCGTCCTCGTCCTGGCAAGGGATGAGGCGGCGGCCCGGCAACGCTTCAGCGGGGAGGGCACGGGCCGGATTTACACCCGCACCGGGCGCCCCTTTCTCAAGGAGGACTGGGAGGCGGACGTGCTGACCCGCGCCCGCGCCGCCGTCACCCGCGCCGGGCTGTGGGAGGAGCTGAACACGGGCTGGCTCGTCCTCGACGCCGAGATTCTGCCGTGGAGCCTGAAGGCGGAGGAGCTGATCCGGAACCAGTACGCGGCGGTCGGCGCGGCGGGGAACGCGGCCCTGCCTGCTGCCGTGGCAGCGTTGGAGGCGGCGCGGGCGCGTGGTCTCGAAGTCGGTGAATTGCTCGAACGCACCCGCGAGCGGGCGGGCAACCTCCTCACCTACCGGGACGCCTACCGCGCCTACGTCCGCCGTGTCGAGGGCCCGGGGGACGTGCAGGTGAGGCCCTTCCACCTCCTCGCCTCGGAGGGGGCCGTCCACGCAGACAAGGACCACCTCTGGCACCTGGAGATGCTGGGAAGGTTGGCCGACGCGGACCCGACGCTTTTCGGGCGCACGGCCCACCGCCTCGTCACCCTGGGAGATGAGGCGAGCGAGCGGGAGGCGACCGAGTGGTGGCTCTCCCTCACCGAGAACGGCGGCGAGGGCATGGTCGTCAAGCCGCTCGCCTTCCTCGACCCGGAGAAGCGCAGCCTGCAACCTGCCGTGAAGGTGCGGGGCCGGGAGTACCTGCGGATCATCTACGGGCCGGAGTACACCCGCCCGGAGAACCTGGGGCGGCTGCGTTCCCGCTCGCTGGCCGCCAAGCGGAGCCGGGCGCTGCGCGAGTTCCACCTGGGACTGGAGGGGCTGCACCGCCTCGTCGAGGGGGCAGGCGTGGGGCGGGTCCATGAGTGCGTGCTCGGCGTGCTGGCGTTGGAGAGCGAGCCGCTGGACGCGCGGCTGTAAGCCCATGACAGACGCTTGAGGGGGCGCTGAACGTTCGCTCTGCGTGCCTTGGTGGCGGGTCATCCCGTCGCGCTCATCCGCGCCGCTTAGGCTGCCCTCCATGAAGCGAGCCCTCGTCCTGCTGCCGCCCCTGCTGGTCCTTGCCGCCCCCACCGCGCACGCCCAGTCGGCGGCGGCGCTGGCGAAGGTGGACGCCGCGCAGATGAGCATTCCCGCCGCCCGGAAGAAGGCGTACCCGGGGAGCGCCCTCACCGTGCGGCAGACCCTGCGCGCCGGGAGCAATTACAGGCGCTACGTGGTGAGCTACCTCTCGGACGGGCTCAGGATCAACGCGCTCCTCACCGTCCCCAACGGCACGCCGCCCGCCGGGGGTTGGCCCGCCGTCGTGTTCAACCACGGCTACATCCCGCCGGACGTGTACCGGACGACCGAGCGCTACGTCGCCTACCAGGACGCCTTCGCCCGCGCGGGCTTCGTGACCCTCAAGAGCGACTACCGGGGGCACGGCAGCAGCCAGGGGGAGGCCCTCGGCGGCTACTACTCGCCCGGCTACACCACGGACGTGATGAACGCGCTGACGAGTCTGAAGAAAGACCCCCGCGTCAACGCCGACCGCATCGGCATGTGGGGGCACTCGATGGGCAGCTTTCTCACCCTGCGCGCGATGGTCATCGACCGCAGCGTCAAGGCGGGGGTCATTTGGGCCGGGGTGGTGGGCGACTACGACCAGATCATGAACGAGTGGAACAGCCCCGTTCCCGCCTCCATCCCGCGCCGGGTGCTCGAACTGCGAAAGAGGGCGGTGGAGAAGTACGGCACACCGAAGGCCAACCCGCAGTTCTGGAACGCCCTCAGCGCCAACTCCTACCTGCGCGACCTCGGCGGCCCTCTTCAACTCCACATCGGCACGGCGGACGAGGACGTGCCCGTGGCCTTCCACACGTCCCTCGTGTCCCAGCTCCGGAGCATCGGCAAGCCGGTGCAGAGTTACGTCTACCCGGGAGACAACCACGACCTGACCCGCAATCTCTACACGGCGCTCGCGCGGTCGGTGGCCTTCTTCAAGGAGCGGCTGTGAGGGCGGCCCACCCCTCGTCATGAGGCGCCTGCCCTCCCTCGCCCTGCTCGCCCTCGCCCTCGGGGCGGGGTACGTCGCGGTCACTCAGCCGGAGCAGTTGCCCTTCGAGGTGCCGTGGGTGGAGCGGGACACCCCGACGAATCCGCCTCAGACCTCGGCGCCTTCTCCCTCCCCTCCCTCCGGCGGGGTGACGGACGCGGCGATAGAGGCCCTCGTCGCGCGCGAGCCCATCAGCATCCAGGCGTTGCGGGCGCGGGAGTACCCGGGGAGCGCGCTGACCGTCGTGCGGAACCTGAATCCGGGCACGAACTACTCCCGGCAGGTCGTGAGCTACGAGTCGGACGGGCTGACCATCTATGCGCTCCTCACGGTACCGCGCGGCACGCCGCCTGCCGGAGGCTGGCCCGCCATCGTGTTCAACCACGGCTACATCCCGCCGGACGAGTACCGGACGACCGAGCGGTACGTCGCCTATCAGGACGCCTTCGCGCGGTCGGGCTTCGTGACGCTCAAGAGCGACTACCGGGGGCACGGCAGCTCGGAGGGCGTGGCGGCGGGCGGGTACAACGATCCCGGCTACACGGTGGACGTGCTCAACGCCGCCGCGAGCCTCAAGCGGGACTCGCGGGTGAATGCCAGGAGACTTGGGCTGTGGGGGCACAGCATGGGTGGGCAACTCTCCTTGCGCGCGATGCTGGTGGACCGTGACCTCCGGGCCGCCTCCCTCTGGGCGGGCGTGGTGGCGAGCTACGACGTGCTGGCGACCGACTGGAACCGGGCACCGGGCGCGGCGCGGCCCACCCTCGACCCCCTCCAGCGGCGGTACCTGCGGGCGCTGAGCCCGAACGCCTACCTGGAGGACCTGAACGGGCGGCCCATCCAGCTTCACCACGGGACCGCCGACGAGGACGTGCCCTACTCGTTCCAGCAGGACCTCGCGCGGGACCTGCGCGCCGCCGGGCAGGGCGTGGAGGCGTACCGCTACGAGGGGGACAACCACAACCTCAGCCGGAACCTGCGGGTGGCGCTCGACCGGAGCGTGGCGTTTTTCAGGGACAACCTTTAGCTCATTCGACCAAAGAAGAGTTGTCACCCTGAGCGAAGCGAAGGGTCCCTGCAAGGCAGACGAGATGCTTCGCGGAGTTGACCCTCGAGCGCGAGCGTTGGGCTCAGCATGACAGCGTTTTTATGTCAAATGCTCTAGGCGGGCCAAAAAAGAACGCCGCCGGGAAGGCAGCGTTCGGGGAAGCGAGACTGAGGGTCAGCGGCTGATGTCGTAGCCGGTGATCTTCTCGCTGGGAGGACCGGGGCGCAGGGTGCCCGCGCGGCGGTCGTAGACGTTCCAGCCCTGCTCGACGTTGAGTTCGGGGGTGACCTGGGTGGCGGGGACGTTGCCGCCCACCGAGCTGTAGACCAGCCACTGGCTGTTGCGGGCAAAGCTCTCGCCGATGTCGTACTGCGCGTTGTTGTTCGCGTCGTTGTACGCGACGATCTGATAGACGCCGAAGACCCCGGGGATGTTGGGCAGGTCGAACCCGAAGGTCCAGGGGTTGCCGTTCGCCGGGAAGGGCGTCTGGGCCCGCCCGCTCTCGTTGGTCACGACGCTCGGGAACCCCGAGCCGACGAGGGCGAGCCGCAGCATGGGGCCCGTGCCCCAGTCGCCGCTGACGGTGCCGCTGACGTCGTAGGCCTCGGGCGCCTGCACGCCGCGCGGGCCACAGGCGGCGAGGCCGAGGGTGAGGGGCAGCAGAAGGAGGGCAAGGGGACGCATGGCCCCCAGCGTATGGGCCAAGTCTGATGGGGGCGTGAACCCGGATGAGAGAAGCGGGGCCCGGCTCGCTGCCAGACCCCGCTCATGGGAGAGCGCCCCTCTACTTCCCCTGCTGCGCGAGCCGCAGGAAGTACGCGCTCGACCGGTCGGTCGGGTCGAGGCGCACGGCCTGGGCGTAGGCGTCGGCGGCCCCGGTGAAGCTCCTCGCCTCGTAGCGGGTGCGGCCCAGCCACGACCACGCCTTGGCGTACTGCGGGTTTTGCCGGGTGGCCTCCAGGAAGCCCGCCTCGGCGCCCGCCTTGTCGCCCGCCGCGTACTTCGCGTAGGCGTCGCGGAAAGCGCGCGTGGCGGCGAGCCCGTACCGCTCGCCCTCCTGGGCCACCGTGAGGTTGTAGCGGTCCGCCGCGTTCGCCTCGGGCAGGGCGGCGGCGGCCTGGTAGGCAGCGCGGGCGGCCTGAGCGTTCCCGAGTTCGAGCGCGGTTCTCCCGGCCTCTCGCCACGCCTCGATGAAGTTAGGCGCACTCCGGGCGGCTTCCTGAAACCCGGCGAGGGCCTGTGCCCCGCGTCCCGCGTCGAGGTCCGCGTACGCCCGGCTGAAGGCGCGCGTGGCGGCGGGGCCGTAGCGGCTGGCCCGCTGCGCCACCCCCTGAAAGTACGTGAGCGTCCGGTCCCCGGGGGCGAGGCTCAGCGCCCGGCTGTAGAGGGTCTGCGCGCGGGCGTAGTCCCCGGCCTCCAGCGCGGTGCGGGCGGCCCAGGTCGCGCACGGCACGCTCGCCGGGTCGAACTCCAGGCAGGCCGAGAAAAAGCGCGCGGCCTCGGTCGGCTGGTTGCGGGTGTAGGCGGCGTACCCGAGGTTGTACTGAACGCTCGCGGCCTGCCGCGCCTCCGCGCTCCCGGGAGCGGCGGGCGCGACCCGGAAATACGCGGCCCAGGCGAGTTCTGCCTGACGCCAGAAGCCCACCTCGGTGTAGATCTGGGCGCGCAGGCGCAGGTACTCGGGATTCTGGGGCTCAAGCCCCGCGGCCCGGTCGGCGGCGGCGGCGGCCCCCTTCCAGAGGGTCTGGTCGATGTTCGCGCTGCCCTGGGGGTAGGTGGCGCGGGCCCGCTCGGCGAGCTGCCGGGCCTCGGCGGCGGCCTGGGCGGCGTTCCCGGCGGGGGCGGGGGTGGCCGCCGTGG
This sequence comes from Deinococcus planocerae, assembly GCF_002869765.1. Classification (NCBI taxonomy): domain Bacteria; kingdom Thermotogati; phylum Deinococcota; class Deinococci; order Deinococcales; family Deinococcaceae; genus Deinococcus; species Deinococcus planocerae. The sequence continues at coordinate 73,789 of NZ_PNOR01000010.1, forward strand.
TCGGGGCCGTCGTGGCGGGCTGCGCCGTCTGCGCGGCGGCGAGGGAGGCGAGGAGGGCGGTCGTCAGGGCGAGGATGGGGCGCGTAGGCATGGCAAAGACCTCCTGTGGGGCTGGACTCCCTCCGAACCTAGGGGCGGGGAGTGGGGACAACGTGAGAGGACCCTGGGGCCGGGCCCAGACCTTTGGAGGGGTCCCCCTGCGGCAAAGGTGCGGGCGTGGGGCCACACTCCGGCAGGCTCTGGTAAAAAGGGGTGCTATGGCCCAGGCCCCCCGCGTCTACCCCATCCGCCTGTACGGTGACCCCGTGTTGCGCCGCAAGGCGCGGCCCCTGAGCCCCGAGGGCACCCTCACCGTGCCCGGTTCGGGGCCCCAGACCGTGCGCGAGGTGGCGAACACCATGCTGGAGACCATGTTCGAGGCGCGCGGCGTCGGGCTCGCCGCTCCCCAGGTGGGCCTTCCGGTGCGGATGTTCGTGGCCGCCGAGTACGAGGACGACGAGGAGGAGCAAGAAGGCGGCGACGCGCCCCTCAAGTCCCGCGTCCTGCGCGAGTTCGTGATGCTCAACCCGGTGCTGACCGTGATCGACAAGAAAAAGGACCGCTCCTACCAGGAAGGCTGCCTGAGCATCCCCGGCATCTACGAGGAGGGCGTGCCCCGCGTCCGCGCCGTGCAGGTCCGCTACACCGATCTGGACGGCCAGGAGCGCGTCATCGAGGCCGACGACTACCTCGCCCGCGTCTTCCAGCACGAGACCGACCACCTCGACGGCGTGTTCTTCCTCGACCGCCTGCCGCCCGAGGTGACCGAAGACCACCGCAAGGCCCTCGCGTCCATGCAGCGTCAGGCCAAGGCGTACCTCCATTCCCTCGCCGAGGCGGGCAAGGAACGGGCCAAGTGACGGGGGCGGGCCTCTACCCCATCCGGCTCTACGGCGATCCGGTCTTGCGGGGACAGGCGCGGGTGGTCGAGGACCTTTCGGCGCCGGTTCAGGTGCCCGGTTTCGCTCCCCAGCCGCTGCGTGAGGTCGCCCGCACGATGCTGGAGACGATGTACGAGGCGCGCGGGGCGGGGCTGGCCGGGCCGCAGGTCGGTCTCCCTGTGCAACTTTTCGTGGCCGTCGAGTACGACGACGACACCGAGGAGGGCAAGCCGCTCAGGGCCCGCGCGCTGCGCGAGTTCGTGGTGCTCAACCCGGTGGTGGAACCGCTCTCGGACCGCGTGGACACGGCTTTCGGCGAGGGCTGCCTGAGCATCCCCGGCCTCAAGCGGACGGACGTGCCCCGCCACAGCGAGATTCGGGTGACGTACACCGACCTGGGCGGCGAACGGCACAGCATGGAGACGGGCGCCTTCCTCGCCCGCATCTTCCAGCACGAGACCGACCACCTGCACGGCCTGTATTACCTCGACCGCCTGCCCGGCGCCGTGACCGAGGAGTACGTCGAGTATCTGGCCGAGCTGAAGGGCCGCGCCCGCGCTTACCTGCAAACGCTGGAGGCCCAGGGTTGACCCCCCCGCGCGTCGCCTTCTTCGGCTCACCTGCCTTCGCGCTGCCGGTGCTGGAGGCGATCCGGGAACGCTTCGAGGTCGTCCTCGTCGTCGCGCAGCCCGACAAGCCGGTGGGGCGGGGGCTCAACCTCACGCCGCCGCCCGTCGCCGCCCGGGCCGCCGAACTCGGCCTGCCGCTCGCCCAGCCGAAGAAACTGCGGGGGAGCGCGACGTTCGAGGCCCGGCTGCGGGAAAGCGGGGCGGACGTGGCCGTCACCTGCGCCTACGGGAAAATCCTGCCCGGCTCCCTGCTCGCCGTTCCCCGGTCCGGCTTTCTGAACACCCACACCAGCCTCCTCCCCGCCTACCGGGGCGCGGCGCCGATCCAGTGGGCCCTGATCCGCGGCGAGACGGTCACGGGCACGACGATCATGCAGACCGACGAGGGGATGGACACCGGCCCGGTCCTGCTGCAAGAACCCCTCCCCATCGCGCCCGAGTGGACGAGCCTCGAACTCGCGGACGCGCTGAGCACGCAGGCGTCGCGGCTGATCGTGGACGCGCTCTCCCGACTGCCGGACCTCTCCCCGACTCCGCAGAACGACGCCCAGGCCACCCACGCCCCCATGCTCGTGAAGGAGGACGGCTTCGTGCGCTGGGGGGAGGGCGCGCGGGCGGTGGTGAACCGCTACCGGGGGGTGGCCGCGTGGCCGCAGACGACCGCCTTCCTGCACGGAGCACGCCTCAAGCTCGGCGGCCTGAGCGTGGCGGAGGGGTCGGGTCAGCCGGGCGAGGTGCTGCGGGTGGACGAGGGCGGATTGACCGTCGCGTGCGGCGTGGGCGCGGTACGAATTCAGACCGTCCAGCCCCAGGCTCGCAAGGCCCAGCCCGCACAGCTCTGGGCGCAGGGAACGGGCGTCACTCCGGGCCTCCGGTTCGACAGGTGGGAACCGGACCCCGCCTGACTCCGTACCCCGGGGTGTGAATCCCACCTTTCCCCTCACGCTGGAATTCAAGTTCAGCCTCCTGACCGAGCTGCGCATCACGGATGCCGAGGGCCGCCTCGTCGCCGTCGTCAAGGAGAAGTTTTTCAGCATCCGCGACGAGGTGCGGGTCTACGCCGACGAGGCCAGGCGGCAGCAGACGCACGGCATCCGCGCCCGGGGGCTGATGGCGGGGGCGCTCGACTGGCGGGCCCGGCGCGAGATTCGGCGCCAGGACGGCCCCCTGGTGGGCTCGCTCCAGGCCCGGGGCCTGCGGACCCTCTGGGCGGCGAGCTACGAACTCCTGGGCCCGGACGAGCGCGTGGAATTCACCGTCGTCGACGACCAGCCCTGGATGAGCGTGGTCGAGGGCGTGCTCGACGCCATCCCTTTCATCGGCGACCTGATCGCGCTGGGCTTCGACTACCTCGTCAACCCCACGTACACGGTCACCGACGCCGCCGGAGAGCCCGCCTTCCGGGTCCGCAAACGCCGCAGCGTCTTCTCTCGCCGCTTCATGGTGGAGGAACTGCGCCCCGTGAGGCCCGAGGAGGCGGAACTCGTGACGCTGGGGCTGATCCAGCTCGTGCTGCGGGAGCGGGAGCGAGGGTGAAGCTTCGCTGACTGCGAGGGTTTAGGCATTTCAACCACAGGGACGAGCAAAACCGGGTGCGTCTGAATACCGACGGCTCACTTGAGGACCTGGGCAAGCTCTCTCAAGTTGAACCGGACCTGGTTGTCACCGCTCACGACGATGAAGTGGGAGTGGACGCCGGGCTTGAGCGTGACAGGCTGGTTTGGGTCGGTGTCATGGTTTCAGACTTCCGCGGCGCCACTGCAAAGAAGGACGGATCCAGAAGGCTCGTGCTGCCTTACGAAGACTTCCCCGGCTTGTCCCCGAAGCTCGGCACGTTGTTCCCGTAGATGGCGTGCGCGTCGCAACGTTCGCGCAGCACGCAGGCGGGGCACCTCGGGCGGGTCCACGTACACACCCGCTGGCCGTGCCGCAGCAGGTTGAGGTGCAGCTCGTACAGGAAGGGCGGGTCGGGGGGCAGGAGCTTCAGGAGCGCCCGGTGCGCCGCCTGCTCGCCCATGCGGGGAATCGCGCCGACGCGGGTCGTGACGCGGTGGACATGCGTGTCGACCGGGAAGACGGGCCGCGCGTAGTTGAACAGCAAGACGAGCGAGGCGGTCTTGAGGCCCACCCCCGGCAGGTCGGTGAGCCACTTCATCGCGTCCTTGACGGGCATCTCGGCGAGGAAGTCGAGGCTGTACCCGCCCCGCTGCTCGCGAATGGCGCGCAACGTGGCCTGGATGCGCGGCGCCTTGCTCTCGGGGTAGTTGCTGCGCCGGATCGCGTGCGCCACGACCTCGGTCGGCGTGTCGATGATGGTGTCCCAGTCGCCGAGTTGCCGCAACTCCCCGTAGGCGGCCTCCTCGTCCTGATGGGTCGTGCGCTGGGAGAGGATGGTGCTGATGAGTTCGTGCATGGGCTCGCGCCGGGGCTCGTGGGTGCGGTCGCCGTACTCCTCGTGCACGCGGCCAAACATCCAGCCCAGCAGTTCGGCCCGCTCCGACTCCGGGCGGGCCGCGTTCAGGGGCCGCTCACCTTCGGGCGGCCCGAACAGGGGCTCAGTCACGGCCCGGGGTGGCGCTGCTTTCCACCTCGTCGCGCTCGCCCTCCGCCGCGTCCTTGTCGGCGGGGTCCACTCCCGGGTCCTGGCCGCGCGCCGCGTCGGGAATCGCGTGGCTCTGGCCCTCGGCGGGCGACGTGTTGGCGGGATCGTAGCCCTGCTTCTGGTCGTCGGTCATGGGGTCAGCCTGCCCCTGCGGGTCGGCGGGCGGGCGAGACTCCGGTGAAGGGGCGTTTATGGCCGCGGCCCGGCGGGGAGACAATAAAAAAGCCGCCTTCTCGGACGGTGATAGAAAAAGGAGAGCGCCGGATGCAGCGAGTGTCAAACCTATGCAGGCCGATTTTGGGCTCACCGTGAGGACCGAGGCCGAAGACCCACGACAGGAAAGGAGCCTTTTGCAAACCCGCAGCCTTGAAGTCCCTGCACTGCGACAGGCCCGGCTGGAGCGCAGCTTCGAGCCTCACGTCTCTCCACTCAACCGCTGGGCCGAACAGGTCCAGGCCAAAAGCGGGCGCTGGGTCCCCTTCTTCGACCCGGAGGACGGCGGCGTGTCGGCCCGGGTGTTGCTGCTCCTCGAGACGCCCGGCCCGGCGGTGAGCCGCACCCATTTCGTCTCGGTGGACAACCCCGACGGCACGGCGGAGAACCTGCGCTGCCTGCTGCACCTCTCGGGCCTGCGGCGGCGGGACGTGGCCGTGTGGAACGCCGTGCCCTGGCAGATGAGCGCGGGCGTCGTCGTCACGCCCCGTCCGGGGCAATACGCGGACGCCGTTTCCCTCACCCGCCAGGTTCTCGGCCTCCTCCCCGACCTGCGGGTGGTCGTGCTCGTCGGGCGCCACGCCGGGAAGGTCTGGCCCCTTATCGGCTCTCCGCTCCCCACCCTGGCCTGCCCGCATCCCAGCCCGCAGAATGTCAACTCCCGGCGGGAGTCGGCGGCGCTGGCCCTGGGCACGCTGGTGCAGGCATACAAACTCGTCTCGGAGACGAGGAAGAGGGCCACTCCTGCCTCTGCGGAGTAGCCCTGTGGTTTCCGGCCCGCCTTAACTGTGGGTCATCTCCAGCGGCACGACCCACTCGTCGAACTGTTCCGCCGTCACGTGGCCCAGCCCAAGGGCGGCTTCCTTGAGGCTACTTCCCTCCTTGTGCGCTTTCTTGGCGATGGCGGCGGCCTTGTCGTAGCCGATGTGCTTGTTCAGGGCGGTGACCTGCATCAGGTTGACGGCGAGGTTGTGCTCGATCTTCTCATAGGCGGGCTCGATGCCCACCGCGCAGTTGTCGTTGAAGGCGAGGCAGGCGTCGCCGATCAGGCGGATGCTCTCCAGCACGGCGTGGACCATCACCGGCTTGAAGACGTTGAGCTGGAAGTTGCCCTGCGAGCCCGCAAACGCCACGGTCGCGTCGTTGCCGAAGACGCGGGTCGTGACCATCGTCATCGCCTCCGACTGGGTGGGGTTGACCTTGCCGGGCATGATGGAGGAGCCGGGCTCGTTCTCGGGGATGGTGATCTCGCCGATGCCGTTGCGGGGGCCCGAGGCGAGCCAACGCACGTCGTTTGCCATCTTCATCAGCGCCCCGGCGAGGGTCCGCAGCGCCGCCGAGGTCTGCACCAGCGCGTCGTGGGCTGAGAGGGCGGCGAACTTGTTCTCGGCGGAGCGGAAGGGGAACCCCGTCTCGGCCTCGTACTTCTGCGCGGCGAGGTCACCGAACTTCGGGTGGGCGTTCAGGCCCGTCCCGACCGCCGTTCCCCCGATGGCGAGGTCGTACAGGCCCCCCTCGGCGTGCTTCACCTCCGCGAGCGCGTAGTCGAGCTGAGCGACCCACCCGCCGATCTCCTGCCCGAGCGTGATGGGGGTGGCGTCTTGCAGGTGCGTGCGTCCCACCTTCACGAGGTCCCTGTACTCCTCAGCCTTGGCCGCGAGCGTGTCCCGCAGCTTGCCCACGCTGTCGTAGAGCCGCTCGTTCAGCTCCAGCACGACGGCGATGTGCATGGCGGTCGGGAAGGTGTCGTTGCTGCTCTGGCCGCGGTTCACGTGGTCGTTGGGGTGGACGGGCAACTTGCTTCCCAGCTCGCCGCCCGCGAGCTCGATGGCGCGGTTCGAGATGACCTCGTTCGCGTTCATGTTGCTCTGGGTGCCCGAGCCCGTCTGGAAGACGACGAGCGGGAAATGCTCGTCGAGCCGCCCCGCAATCACCTCGTCGGCGGCGCGGACGATCAGGTCGGCCACGTCACCCGGCAACTCGCCCAGTTCGGCGTTCGCCTGCGCGGCGCCTTTCTTCAAAATGCCGAGCGCGCGGATGACTGGGCGGCCCCAGACGAAGGTGTCGCGCCCGATAGGGAAATTGTGGATCGAGCGCTCGGTCTGGGCGCCCCAGTACCGGTCCGAGGCGACCTGAAGCTGGCCCATCGTGTCGGACTCGGTGCGGGTGGCCCCCCGCGCGTCAGAGTGGGTGGTCATGCGCCGAGTCTAATCGGCGGGGGGGAGGGATGGGGCCTGTCCCGCTTCCAGGAACGCCGCTGCGGAAAGAAATCGCCTGACGGACTCGCCTCACCGTCCGTTTTGCGTCCCTCTGACACACTACCCGGCATGAGTGGACTCTTCGACGTTGCCATCGTGGGGGCCGGACCGGTGGGCCTCGCCGCCGCCATCGCCTGCACGCGCGCGGGCCTGAGTTACGTCGTGCTCGAAAAGGGCTGCGTGGTGAACGCCATCTTCGAGTACCCGACCTACATGACCTTTTTCACCACCGCGCCCGAGCTGGAAATCGGCAACCACCCGTTTGTTACCGGGCACGACAAGCCCGACCGCCGCGACGCCCTGATGTACTATCGCCTCGTCACCCAGCGCGAGGAGCTGAACGTGCGGCAGTACACCGAGGTGAGGCGGGTGCACGCGGCCCCGGCGGGCTTCACCCTGGAGATTGAGGCGCAGGACGGCACGCCCGGCGTGGTCGAGGCGCGGCGGGTCGTGGTGGCGACCGGGTACTACGACAACCCGCTTCCCCTCGGCATTCCCGGCGAGAACAGCCCCAACGTCTCGCACTACTACACGGAAGCGCACCCCTTCATGGGCCTGAACGTCACCGTGATCGGCGCGGGCAACTCCGCCGCCGACGCGGCCCTCGACCTGTGGCGCGGCGGGGCGAACGTGACGATGGTGGTGCGGGCGCCCGAACTCAAGAGCACGATCAAATACTGGGTGCGCCCCGACCTGGAAAACCGCATCAAGGAGGGGAGCATCGCAGCGCACTTCTCCTCGCGGGTGGTCGAGATTCACCCTGACCACGTGCTCGTGCAAAGGGAGGACGGCACGACCTTCAGGCTGCCCACCCACTTCACCTTCGCGCTGACGGGCTACCGACCCGATCTCTCCTTCCTGGCGGGGTTGGACCTCGCCACCCAGCCCGACGAGTGCCTGGTCCTGAGCGAACATTACGAGAGCAGCGTGCCGGGGCTGTTCGTGGTGGGCTCGGCGGGTTTCGCGGGGCGGACGAATCAGGTCTTCATCGAGAATGGGCGGCATCACGCGGTGGCCGCCGTGGCGGAGATCGTCCGGCAGCTCGGGGAGGTGCGGGAGGCCGCGCCGCTCGCGCGCTGAGGGCCACCTCTCCCCTCCCCCGTCCTCAGCACGCAGTCACGTTTCGACCCCGGGACCGTGAGATACTTCGCGCTATGGCCCCGGTTTTCAGGAGCGCTGCCCCCAGAAGCGCCGCCGTCCTCGTGAGCGTGCTGCTGGGCGGAGCGTCGGCCCAGACGAGCCTCGACATCCCCGCGCTGCCTCTCCCGTCTGCCCCGATCTCCGCGCCGACGGCGGCTCCAGCGCCCGCGCCTGCCCCCACCCCGGCCCCGGCTCCCACCCCGCCGACGCCTGTGCCCGTCGCCCCGGTGCAGCCCCCGGCGCCCACTCCGGCTCCGCCACCTGTCCCTGCCCCGGCACCCGCGCCGACGGTGACGCCGCCCGCCGCCCCGGCACGGTCGGCGCCGCTCCTCATCACGGTGCAGGCGCCGTGGCCCGCGCTTGTGGACGGCAAGAAGACGACGGTGCCCTTTAGCCGCACCCTCACCCTGCCCGGCCCGCGCGTGGCGGAGCTGCGGGCGCGCGGCACGATCACGGCGAGCCTGGAGGCGGACCTGCGCCAATTCCTGGCCGAGTTGCCCCGTCAGCCCCAGGACGCCCGCTTCGAGAACCAGTGGGACGGCTGGGCGGTCGTGCAGCGCAACGGCCTGACGGTGGACGAGGCGAAGACCCGCGCGAACGTCCTCGCCGCCCTCAAGGACCCGCGCGGGGTGAAGGCCAACGTCGTCGTGACCGGGCAGACGGCCCCCAAGCGCACGCTCGACTACTTCCTGACGCGCGGGATCACCGCCCACCTCGGCACGGGCGAGACGAACTACTACGGCAGCAGCCCCGAGCGGATGACGAACATCCACGTCGGCGCCGTGCGTTTCCGCGACCGCCTCGTCGAGAGCCGGGTCGTCTCCTTCAACCAGATCGTCGGGCCCGTGACGGCCAGAGGCGGGTTCGTGCCCGGCCTCGTCATCGCGGGGGAGCGCACCGCGAGCGGGCTGGGCGGCGGCATCTGCCAGGTCAGCACGACGGTCTTCCGCACCCTTTACAACGCGGGCCTGCCCGTGCTGGAGCGGCAAAACCACTCCTATCAGGTCCACTATTACGAGCCGCAGGGCCTCGACGCCACGATCTACCAGCCCTTTCTCGACCTCAAGTTCGCCAACGACACGGGCGGGTCTTTGTGGTTCCAGAGCGAGTGGAACGACGAGGAGGCCCGGCTCGCCGTCCACGTCTTCGGCAAGGCGCGCGACTTCACGGTGGAGGTCGGCACCCCGCGCACGCTGCGGAGCACGCCCGCCCCCGCCGACCGCGTGATCCGGGACGCCTCGGTTCCCGCCGGGCAGCGCAAGCAGGTGGACTGGGCCGCCCCCGGCGCGGTGATGGAGGTCACCCGCAAGTTCGTGCGTGACGGCAAGACCTTCAAGCAGGACACCCTGAAGAGCACCTACCGCCCCTGGCCGAACATCTTCCTGGTGGGCGCGCGGCGCTGAAGGCACAACGGAGAGGCGGGGGAGAGTCGAGCGGCTCTCCCCCGCCTTCCCTTTCGCCTACTCCACCGCGTACCCGAGGAGGTCGAGGATGCGGTCGAGTTCCTCGCGCGAGGCGTAGTTCAACTCCACCTTCCCGCGGTCCTCGCCCGTGATGCGGACCTTCGTGCCCGTGCGGCGGCTGAGGTCGAGTTCGACCTGACGGTAGGGGCGGGGCGGGTTGACCTGAATCGGGGCGGAGGTTCTGGGTTCGCGCTTCAACGCCTCCGCCTCGCGGACGCTCAGGCGGCGGGTGCGAATCTGGTCGAGGGCCCAGGCGCGGTCGGCCTCCGGCTGGGCGAGCACGGCGCGGGCGTGCCCGGCGGTGATCTCCCCGGCGTCGAGAGCTCTCAAGGCGGCCTCCGGCAGGCTGAGCAGGCGCAGGGCGTTGGAGATGGTGGAACGGCCCTTGCCGACCGCCTGCGCCACCCCCTCCTGATTGAGGCCCTGATCGAGCAGGGCCTGATACGCCCGCGCCTCCTCCAGCGGGCCGAGGTCCTCGCGCTGAAGGTTCTCGACGACGGCGATCTCCAGCGCCTCGCGGTCCCCGAGGTCGCGCACGATGACGGGCACCTCGGTCAGGCCCGCGAGCTGCGAGGCCCGCCAGCGCCGCTCCCCCGCCACGATCTCGAAGCCGTCGCCGCGCGGGCGCACGAGGAGGGGTTGCAACACGCCCTTCTCCCGAATGCTGCCCGCCAGCTCAGCGAGCGCCTCCGGCCCGAAGACCTGCCGGGGCTGGTAGGCCGCTTGGACGATCTTCTCGACCCGGACGTTCTGCACCGCCGGTCCCGCCTCGCCAGCGGCGGGCTGCGGCTTGCCGAGCAGGGCGTCGAGGCCGCGCCCCAGGCCGCTAGATTTTTTCGACACGCTGCATCACCTCCTCGGCGAGCCGCTTGTACGCCGCCGCCCCGCTCGACAGGGGCGCAAAGGCGTTGATGGGCTTGGCGAAGCTGGGCGCCTCGGAGAGCCGCACGTTGCGGGGCACGACCGACCAGAAGACGAGTTCCCCGAAGTGCTGGCGCACCATCGTCTCGACCTCCTGCCCCAGGTTCGTGCGCCCGTCGAACATCGTGATCGCCACCCCGAGCACCCTCAACCGCGGGTTGAGCCCACCGCGCACCCGCTCCACCGTCTCCATCAGGCCCGCCAGCCCCTCCAGCGCGAAATACTCGGCCTGGAGGGGGATCAGCAGGGCGTCGGCGGCGGCGAGCACGTTCACCGTGAGCGGCCCCAGGCTGGGCGGCGCGTCGATCAGGATGAGGTCGTAGCCCTCCACCTGACCCAGGAGGCGGGTGAGGGCCTGCGGGTCGCCCGCGAGTTCGACGCCCGCGCCGGCGAGGTCGGGGGTGGCGGGCAGCACGTCGAGCCCCGGCTGGCCCGAGGGCTGGATCAGCTCGGGGACGCGTCCGGGGTCGTCGAGGGCCTCGTACAGGCCGCGCTCCTGCCCGCGCAGGCCGAGGCCGCTGGACGCGTTGCCCTGGGGGTCCATGTCGAGGAGCAGCACCCGGCGTCCGCCCGCCGCCAGGTACGCGGCGAGATTGATGGCGGTGGTGGTCTTCCCCACCCCACCCTTCTGGTTCACGACTCCGAGGATCTTCACGTCGCCTTCCAGAATAGCGGCTGCTTGTTCGGCACGCCCTCCCGGCGGGGGTACCGCTCCGGCGTGGGCCCCGTCTTCTCGACCACCACCAGCGTGCGCGCATCCCCCAACACGGGCAGCGTGAAAGGCTCCACCGCCCGCACCTCTCCCCCGACCTCCGCCGCCGCCCGGCTGCCCGCCTCCAACTCCTCGGGACCGAGCGCCCCCTTCTGCGCGACGAGCAGGCCCCCCACCGGGAGAAAGGGCAGACTCAATTCGGCGAGGATGGGCAACGCCGCCACCGCCCGCGTGACCACCCGGTCGTAGCCCTCGCGCTGCCCCGGCTGGCGTCCCAGGGTCTCCGCGCGGCCCACCAGCGCTTCCACGTTCGTCAGCCCGAGGTGGCGCGCCGCGCGGCCCACGAACTCGACTTTCTTGCGGGTCGCGTCCAACGCCGTGACGCTCAGCTCCGGGCGCACGATGGCGAGGGGCAGGGCCGGGAACCCGGCGCCCGTTCCCAGGTCGAGGACCCGCACCTCCCCGTCCAGCCATTCGCCCCGCAGGCAGGTCAACGAGTCCACGAAGTGCTTGAGAATGATGTCGCGCTCGCCTCTCAACGAGGTCAGGTTGGTCTGATCCGCCGCCGTGACGAGCAGGTCGAGCAGTCGCCCGAACGCCTCTGCCCGTCCGGTGAGGTCGAGGCCCAGCTCTGCCGCCGTGCTCAACAAGAGTTCTCTTCCTTCAGGGGTCATAGCCCGTACTGCTCTTTCATCGCCTGATAGCGCTCGAACACGTGTCCATCGATCTCCTCCAGCGGCAGGCGGTCGAGCAGGGGCACGAGCCGCCCCCGCAACACCTCTCCACGCGCCATCCATTGAAAATAACGGCGCCCGCCGTGCTCGTACGGCCCGTAGAGCCGTGAACCCGGGCACCACTCCACCAGCCGCCCGAACAGCCGCTCATGCCGGGTGTGCATCCGCACCGTGACGTGCGGCTGCTTCCCGTCGCCGCCGAAGTGGCCCTCCCCGATCAGGACGCCCAGCAGCACGCCTTCTTCAAACTGCGGCAACCTCTAACCTCCTCCCCTTTTGTTTCACCGTCAAGTTTCCCGTGAAACGCCGGCGGCCCGCTTCATGTGGACGAGGAGGGCGCTCACGTCGGCGTGCCGCACTCCGGGAACGCGCGCCGCCTGATCTACCGTCGCGGGGCGGGCCCGGCTGAGCTTCTCGCGCGCCTCATTGGACAGGGCGGGCACCTGGGAGAAGTCGAGGCCGCTCAGGCTGACCTCACGCGCCCGGGCCTCAGTGGCAAGTTGTCGCTCGGCTCGCTCGATGTAGCCTGCGTACTTCACTCGGATCTCCAACGCCTCGCGCTCCTCCGAGGTCAGCGTCGGCAGCGTCACACCCAGGGCCTCGACCTCTGCGAGCGAGAACTCCGGGCGTCGGAGCCAGGCGTCGCCGGTTTGACCCTGGACGCGCTGCTGATGAAGCCTGCGCATCCCCTCGGCGACTCGCGCGTACTTCTCACGCACCCGGTCACGCTGCGCCTCGTCCACGAGACCGAGTTCGAAACCCAGCTCGGTCAGGCGCTCGTCGGCGTTGTCCTGGCGCACGATCAGGCGGTGCTCCACGCGGCTCGTCATCATGCGGTAAGGCTCGTCGCTCCCCTTGAACACGAGGTCGTCGAGAAGGACCCCGAGGTAGCCCGTTTCACGTGAAATCTGACGCCCACCGAGCCCCGCGGCCCGGCGAGCCGCCGCTGTCCCCGCCACCAGACCCTGCGCCGCCGCCTCCTCGTACCCGCTCGTGCCGTTGATCTGGCCCGCCGTGAAGACGCCGGGGAGGTGGCGCGATTCGAGGTTGAGGGTCAGCTCGGTGGAGTCCACCACGTCGTACTCGACGGCGTAGGCGTAGCGCTGGATGACAGCGGCCTCGAAGCCCGGCAGCGTGCGGACGAGGGCGTCCTGAAGTCGGGGCGGCAGGCTGGAGCTGAACCCCTGGAGATACACCTCGCTCGTCTGCACCCCGTCGGGTTCGACGAAGAGAAGGTGACGGTCATGGTGGGCGAACCGCACCACCTTGTCCTCGATGCTGGGGCAGTAGCGCGGGCCCAGGCCCTCGATATCCCCGGCGTACATAGGAGACTCATGCAGGTTCTCGGCGATCAAGCGGTGCGTCTCGGGGGTCGTGTGGGTCTGCCAGGTGGGTGACTCGGCGGCACGGGGGCCGGGACGCCCGGTGAAGCCGCGCGGCTGGGGATCGGCGGGAATCTCCAGCAGGTCGGCGAAGCGCACCGAGTCGGCGCGGACGCGGGGCGGCGTGCCCGTCTTGTAGCGTTTGAGGACATGCCCGGCGCGGGCGAGCGGCTGGCTCAGGAAGCGGGAGGGCGGCTCGCCCTGGCGGCCCTCGGGGCGGGAGTGGCGGCCATACCACGTGACGGCACGCATAAAGGTTCCCGCCGCGATCACCACGCTGCGGGCGGCGAGGCGGCGGCCATCGGTGGTGACGACGAGCCAGCCACCACGTCCGTCGGGCTCCAGGTCGGCGGCCTCCCCGCGCACCACGTCGATCTCGGGGTGGCCCAGGATCACGTCCTGCGCCCGCTCGGCGTAGGCGTCGCGCTCGTTCTGGACCCGCAGGGACTGGACGGCGGGGCCCTTGCTGGCGTTGAGCACGCGGGTGTGGATGGCGGTCTCGTCGGCGAGGCGACCCATCAGGCCGCCGAGCGCCTGGACCTCGAAGACGAGCTGACTCTTGCCGGGGCCACCCACCGCCGGATTGCACGGCATCCGCCCGACGGTCGCCGGGTTGCCGACGAGGAGGGCCGTGCGGGCAAACTTCGCGGCGGCCCAGGCCGCTTCCAGGCCCGCGTGTCCTCCACCGATCACGATCACGTTCCAGCCGCTCATGTCAGCGCGAGTGTAGCAACGGGGGAGAGGTGGGCACTCCGGCGAGGCTTACGGTGGCCCCGTGTCTCACCCCTGCGGATGCCCCCCGGGGGCGTTCGGCAGGACCAGACCCGAACCGCTAGAATGCCTAACGAGCGTTTGCTAGACAGATCGGTGGAGACCTCACGGTGTGGGGCCCTCTGCCGCGCCGCTCAGGAGGCCCGCCATGATTCAGCCGTTCACCCCCGACCCGCTCTCGTGGGTCGCCGACGACGGCCAACCAATCCGGGAACTGCCCGCCCGCTTCACCCCCGAGGTGCTGCGGGGCCTGCACCGCGACATGGTGCGGGCGCGGGAGTTTGACCGCAAACTCGTCACCCTGCTCCGCCAGGGCCGCACCACTTTCTACGCCCAGTCGCGCGGGATGGAGGCCACCCAGGTCGGCCTCGCCCGCTCGATCCGCGTCGGGCACGACTGGGTGTGGCCGTACTACCGCGACCACGCCCTCGGGCTAACGATGGGGGTGCCGCTGCTCGACCTCGTGAGCCAGTGCCTCGGCACCAACTCGGACCCCTGCCGCGGTCGCCAGATGCCCCACCACTTCGGTGCGGGGCGGCAGAATTTCGTCTCCATCAGTTCCTCCATCGCCTCGCAGGTGCCGCCCGCCGCCGGAAACGCCATGGCGCAAAAATACCTGGGGGTGGACGAGATCACCGTCTGCACTTTCGGGGACGGGGCGACGAGCGAGGGCGACTGGCACGCGGGCGTGAACATGGCCGCCGTGAACGGGGCGCCCTGCCTCTTCGTGTGCGAGAACAACCAGTGGGCGATCAGCACGCCGCTGAGGGGCCAGATGGCGAGCGAGACGGTCCACGTCAAGGCCCGCGCGTACGGGATGCCGGGCTACCTGGTGGACGGCAACGACATCGTGGCGGTGATGGAGGTCCTGGCACACGTCGTGGAGGAGCTGCGACGGGGAAGCGGCCCCGCCCTCGTCGAGTGCCTGACCTACCGGGTGGGCTCGCACTCCAACGCGGACGCCGACGCCGAGAAGAACTACCGCACCCGCGAGGAGGTGGCGCTCTGGACGGCCCGCGACCCCATCACCCGCGTCGAGGGGCTGCTGGAGCACCTGGGCCACCCGGTAAGCGCCGAGGAGCGTGCGGGGCTGATCGCCGCCACCCACCGCGAGGTGGACGAGGCGGTGGGGCAGGCCGAGGCGAGCGGGCAGCCCGACTGGCGGATCATGTTCGAGGACGTGTACGCCGACCTGCCCGTCCACCTGCGCGAGCAGGCCGCCTTCCTGCGCGCCGAGCAGACGGGGGGCCGGGCATGACGGCCACCGAACCCAAACCCGCCGTCCAGGGGAGCGAGGCGCAGGGAACTCGCACCCTCACCCTGATCCAGGCGGTCACCGAGGCGCTGCGGGAAGAACTCGCCCGCGACGAGCGGGTGGTCGTCTTCGGGCAGGACGTGGGGGCGCGCGGCGGCGTCTTCCTGGCGACGGCGGGCCTCCAGGCCGAGTTCGGCGAGCGGCGGGTCTTCGACACCCCCCTCAGCGAGGCGAGCATCGTGGGCGCGGCGGTCGGGATGGCGGTGCGCGGCCTTAGGCCCGTCGCCGAGGTCCAGTTCGCGGACTACATGGGGCCGGGCTTCGACCAGATCGTCAGCCAGGCGGCCAAGATCCGCTACCGCTCGGGCGGGCAGTTCACCGCGCCCCTGGTCATCCGCACCCCCTCGGGCGGCGGCGTGAAGGGCGGGCACCACCACAGCCAGAGTCCGGAGGCGTATTACGCGCACACGCCGGGGCTCAAGGTCGTCATGCCGAGCACTCCCTACGACGCGAAGGGGCTCCTGAAGGCGGCGATCCGGGGCCATGACCCGGTGATCTACTTCGAGCCCAAGCGGCTGTACCGCGCGGCGAAGGGGGAGGTCCCGGCCCACGACTACACGGTCGAGCTGGGGCGGGGGGCCGTGCGCCGAGAGGGGCGGGACCTCACCCTGATCGGCTACGGCGGGGTGATGCCCGACGTGGAGAAGGCGGCGGCGGCCCTGTCCAAGGAGGGGGTCGAGGCGGAGGTGATCGACCTGCGCTCGCTCGTCCCCTGGGACCGCGACCTCGTGCTCACCAGCGTGGAGAAGACCGGGCGCGCGGTTCTCGTCAGCGAGGCGCCGCGCACCGCGAACTTCATGGGCGAGGTCGCGTACGTGATTCAGGAGGAGCTGTTCGACGCCCTGCTCGCGCCCGTGTCGCAGGTCGCGGGCTTCGACACCCCCTACCCCTACGTGCAGGACAAGGTGTACCTCCCCGGCGCCAACCGCATCGCGGCGGCGTGCGTGAAGGTCCTCAACTACTAGCCGTAAGGTCAGGGCATGAGACCGGACCTCCTGCGCCCCCTGCTCGGCATCCTCGGGCTCGCCATCGGCTTCACCGTGTATCCGCTGGTCCAGAGGGCGCCCGAGCCCTGGCCGCACCTCCTCGTCGGCGCGATGTTCGTGGCCCTGGGGGTGAGCGCGTGGGTGTACGCGCGGGGGGAGCGCTGGATTCAGGTTCTGGGCGTGCTGCTGATGCTCTACGGTGTGGCCCGCATGTTGTTCCTGCGCTGAGTGCGCTGACCATTCATCCAACGAGGTCCCCAGTGAGAGAAGTGCTGTTGCCCGAACTCGCCGAGAGCGTGGTCGAGGGCGAAATCTTGAAGTGGTTGGTGGGAGAGGGCGAGAGCGTGGCCCTCGAGCAACCCCTGTGCGAGGTCATGACCGACAAGGTGACCGTCGAACTCCCCAGTCCCGTCGCGGGCGTGCTGCGTCAGCGGCTGGCGAAGGAGGGCGACGTGGTGGCCGTCCACGCCCCCATCGCCCTCATCGACGAGGCGGCGGGGAGGGGAGGGGAGAGCGCGCCTTCCCCGGCGGTTCCGGAAACGAAGGCCGACCTGCCCCTCCAGGCCGAGGAGGAGCGGTCCCAGATGGCCGGGGACGCCGACGTGGGGAGCGGCGGGGGAAGCATTGTGGAGACGGGGCAGATCGCCGCGAGCGCGGACGACGACGCCAGCCTCTTCAAGGCGTTTACCTCCAACGAGACGGTGACCGTGCAGGGGCTGGGGACCCGGGGCGGCGGGACGGCCACCCTCAGCCCGCCCGCCCAGGCTCCGGCGCCCACCCAGAGCGCGGGTCGGGTCCCCGCCGTCCCCGCCGCGCGTCGGCTCGCCCGCGAACTCGGGGTAGACCTCGCGCAGGTGCGCGGCAGCGGCCCCAACGGGCGGGTGCGGATGGAGGACGTAAGCGCCCACGCACAGGCCACCTCGGCGGGGGAGGCCCCGGCGCCCACTCCTCTTCCCCCAACGCCCGTCACGCCTCCGCCCGCCCAGGCTCCGGCGCCCGCCGCGAAAGGGGGAGGCGGCCTGCCCGTCCCCCCGCCCCAGTACCGCACGCCCAGGGGGTACGAGCACCTTGAGGAGCGGGTGCCGCTGCGGGGGATGCGCCGGGCGATCTCCAACCAGATGCAGGCGAGCCACCTCTACACCGTCCGCACCCTGACCGTGGACGAGGTGAACCTGAGCAAACTGGTCGAGTTCCGCTCGCGCGTGAAGGACGAGGCGCAGGCGGCGGGCGTGCGGCTTAGCTACCTCCCCTTCATCTTCAAGGCGGTCGCGGCGGCCCTGCGGAAGTACCCCAGCCTGAACTCCTCGTACGACGAGGCGACGGGCGAGATCGTCATGAAGCGCTACTACAACATCGGGATGGCGGTCGCCACCGAGGCGGGCCTGACCGTGCCCGTGCTGCGCGACGTGAACACGAGGAGCGTTTTCGAACTCGCCGGGCAGGTCACGGACCTCGCCGCGCGGGCGCAGGCGGGGAGGCTCACGCCCGAGGACATGGCCGGAAGCACCTTCTCCGTGACGAACATCGGCTCCATCGGGGCGCTGTTCTCCTTCCCGATCATCAACGTGCCCGACGCGGCGATCCTGAGCGTGCACTCCATCCAGAAGCGGCCTATCGTGAACGAGCAAGGTGAGATCGTCGTGGCGCACATGATGTACCTCTCGCTGAGCTTCGACCACCGCCTGGTGGACGGGGCGGAGGCGGCCCGGTTTTGCAAGGAGGTCATCCGGCTCCTCGAAAACCCCGACCGGCTGCTGCTGGAGGCGATCTAGGGGCGGTCCGCCGTCGGCCCCCGAGGTTGACCGCCCCGGGGGCGTTTAAATTTCCCCTCAAGGGGCGGTCAAAGGGCCGTCAGCTTGGGGGTCTAGGATGGCTGGTCACGGGCGCAACTCGGTTGTGTGCTCCCGGATTGGATACAGTGAACCCGATGACCCTGACCCGCACCCTCGCGCTCCTGACGCTGCTCGCCTTCGCCTCCCCGGCGCAGGCGCTCAAGCTCATCGTCTGGGACCGCGAACTCCAGACCAAGCTGGGGTACGGCGAGACGAACGGAAAGGGCGGCATGACCGTGCAGCTCGTCAGGGACTACACCGGCCCGGTGGTGGCGCTCTTCTCCCGCGAGGAGGACGAGAAGGCTGCCGGGCTGTACGCGAACGTGCAAAGCCGGTACGACGGCTTCCTCAGGGCCGGGCAGCTCACCCTGGAGACGCCGGGAGGCAGCCTGCCCCTCAAACGCTTCCTGGACGGCCTGAAGCTCAACCTGCTCCCCCAGCCCACCGGGCAGACGCTGCTGCTGCCGGGCCTGCGCGCGGGGGCGGACAAGAGCAGGGCCGCCCTGGACCGGACGAGGATGCCCGCCGACCCCACCCCCCCGGCCCCCCCCCAAGGAGACCGCTGAATGCTCGCCCAGATTCTCGTCGTGGAGGACGACCCGCACCTCGGGCCGCTCCTCAAGGAATACCTCTCCGCCGACTACCTCGTTCACCACGCCTCTACCCTCAAGGACGCCCAGGGGTGGCTCGGCACCCACTCGGCCCAGCTCATCTTGCTCGACCTCAACCTCCCGGACGGCGACGGCCTCGACCTCGTGCAGGCGCTGCGGCAGTATTCGAGCACGCCCGTGCTGGTGCTCTCGGCCCGCAGCGGCGTGCAGGAGCGGGTCGCGGGGCTGAACGCGGGGGCGGACGACTACCTCACCAAACCCTTTGCCATGCCCGAACTCGACGCGCGGATCACGGCCCTGCTTCGGCGCACCGCCGCCGGGACGGGCGTGAACCTCGGCAACACCAGCCTCTCGACGAGCAGTCTGCTGCTGACCGTCAACGACAAGAACGTGAACCTCACCGAACACGAGGCGCGCATCCTGGAGCTGATGATGCGCACGCCCGAGCGGGTGTTCTCGCGCGCCGACATCGAGTCGCACCTCTACGGCTGGGAGACGCCCAACAGCAACTCCGTCGAGGTCCGCATCTCCCAACTGCGCAAGAAGCTGGAGCAGGCCCACAGCGACCTGCGCATCCGCACCATCCGCAACGTCGGTTATGTCCTGCAAGCCTGAGGGCACGGCGTCTAAACTCCGGGCCATGACCCCGACCCCTGCCCGCCCCGCGCCCGACCGCCGGGGCGGGTCTGTTTTGGAGGTGACCCGGTGAGCCGCGCCCCCCTGCGCACCGCCCGGGTGGCGTGGCGGCACAGCCTGCGCTTCCGGCTGGCGCTGGTGTACACGCTCGTGGCGTTCGCGCTGATCGGGGTGATCGGGCTGGGCGTGATGACGCTGCTGCTGCGGCAGATGGACGCGCAGTTCCAGACCCGGCTCAACGAGCGGGCCGACAGCCTCGCCGAGGCGTTCCTGGGCCGGGGCCAGAGCCTCGGGAAGTCGCCGGGGGGCACGGGCGTCTACACCATGATCGTGGACGAGGACGGGCGGGTCCTCGCCGCCACGCCCGCCCTGCGGCAGTACGAGGGGGCGCCCTTCCCCTTCGAGGGGCAGGGGACGGTGCAGATCGCCGAAGTCCCCGCCCGGACGACCACCCGCACGCTCGGCGATTTCGGCACCCTCTGGGTGGCTCTGCCGGAAGACGCCCTGATCGACGCGCGGCGCATCGCCCTGAATGCCCTGCTGCTCGCCCTGCTCGTCACGCCCCTCCTGATGTTCGTGGTGGGGTGGCTCGTCGGGCGCCGCGCGCTCGCGGGGCTGGGGGAGGCCGCCGACCTCGCCGACCGCATCGACCCCACCCGCAGCCTCGCCACCCTGCCCCTCCCGGCGCGTGAGGACGAGCTTCACCGCCTCCTCGCGGCGCTCAACCGCCTGCTCCTGCGGATCGAGGCGGGGCAGGCGCGTGAAAAGCAGCTTCTCGGGCAGATCGTCCACGAACTCGGGGCGCCCCTGACCGTCCTCAAGGCCAGCCTCGCGCGGGCCGCCGAGCGCGGCGGGGACCCGGAGGTCGTGCGCGCCGCCCTCGTGGCCGACGAGCTGACCTTCACGACCCAGGACCTGATGCAGCTCGCCCGCGGGCAACTGGAGATGCGGCTGGTGTGGCACTTCATCCCGGCGGCGACCCTGCGCGGGCGACTCGACCGGCTGGTCTCCGGGCTGACCTTCGTGGGCGACTGGGACGGCATGATCCTGTGCGACCCCGACCGCCTGACCCAGGCGCTGCGCAACCTCCTCGCCAACGCGCGCCGCGCCGCCGGGCCGGGGGGGCAGGTGTCGGTGACCCTGCGCGAGACCTCCGAGCACGTCACCTTCACGGTGCGCGACTCGGGCCCCGGCCTGCCCGCCGACCTCGGCGAGCGCATCTTCGACCCCTTCGTGAGCGGCAGCGGCTCGAGCGGCCTGGGCCTGAGCGTGGCCCGCCAGATCGCGGTGCTGCACGGCGGGACCCTGACGGCGGGGAGCGCGCGGGCGCAGGAGGGGCGGCCCGGCGAGGCGGTGGGCGGCGCCCAGTTCACCCTGACCCTGCCCGGCGCGGCCCTCGGCGACGACGAGGAGGAGGTCGGGGAGGCGGAGGAGGAAAGGGAAGCCCTGCCGGTCCCGTGAGGAGGCCGGGAATGGACGTCCCGCTCCTGCTCCAGACCATCCGTGCGGCGGGCGGGGCCACGTTCGACCCCGCCGGGCGACCCACCAACCCGGGCGCGCGGTGGCTCTATCCCCGGCACCCCGGCCAGACCGTGATCGTCCGGGCATCGGTGGACTGGGAGGCGCCCCTGCGGCATTTCGTGGAGACACACCGCTCCCTTCTGGGGCAGAACTCCCCGGAGTGGCGGGCCTTCGGGGCGTGGATTCACCCGGAAGGTGACCTGTACCTGGACACCGTGACGGGGCGGTTCGACCGGGAGGAGGCCCGGCGGGAGGCGCTGCGGGTGGGGGAGAGGGAGGGCCGCCGGGTGGTGGCCCTCTTCCAGTTTTCCTCCGAACGGACGGTGCCGCTGGCCGAGGAACCCTGAGCGGAGGGCGCTGCCTCCACGCGCCCGGAGAAGGAATTTTGTGCGTGTTCGCCCCCTATGCTGCCCCGGTGACCTCCGCCGTCTCCCTCCCCGCGCTGGCCGAGCTGCGCGCCCTGCTCACCCTGCGCTTCACGCCCCACCTCGGGCCGCGCCGCATCGAGGGACTGCGCAGGCACTTCGGGAGTGCCCAGGCCGCCCTGCGCGCTCCCCTGACGGCCCTGCGCGAGGTGCCGGGCCTCGACGTGAAGTCGCTGGAGGCCATCGGCCACCCCAAGGCGGGCGAGCAGGCGGAGGCCGAACTGGACAAGGCCAATTCGGAGGGCGTCACCCTGCTCGGACGCGGGCTGGAGGGCTACCCACCTGCGCTCGACGCTCTCGGCGACCCGCCCCCGGTGCTGTGGGTGAAAGGGGAGTTGCCGGACTTCCCGGTCGTGCCGCGCGCGGTGGGGATCGTGGGCACGCGGGCGGCGAGCCCCCACGCCCTCGCGCTGACCCGCGCCCTCGCCGCCGACCTCGCGCGGGCGGGCGTGACGGTCGTGAGCGGGCTCGCCCGGGGGGTGGACACCGCCGCCCACACGGCGAGCGTGGAGGCCGGGGGCGTGAGCGTGGGCGTCCTCGGAAGCGCCGTGAACCGCGTCTACCCCGCCGAGAACGGGCGCCTCGCGGGGCGCCTGACCCTGCTCAGCGAGTACCCGCTCGGCACCGGACCGGCCCAGCACCACTTTCCCACCCGCAACCGCCTGATCGCCGCGCTCTCGGCGGGCACCGTCGTCGTGGAGGGGGAACTCAAGAGCGGGAGCCTGATCACCGCCACGCACGCCCTCGAATGCGGGCGCGCGGTTTTCGCCGTGCCGGGCCGCGCCGGAGACCCCCGCGCCGCCGGGCCCCACCGCCTGCTGCGCGAGGGGGCCGTCCTCACCGAGACGGCGGGCGACGTCCTGAGCGACCTCGGCTGGGACGCGGCCCCCGCCGCCCCCGCCCCCGACCTGCCCCCCGAGCAGGCCCGCGCCTACGCCGCCCTCACGACCCCCGCCACCCTCGACGACCTGCACGCCTCGACCGGCCTCGCCCTGCCCGACTTGCAGACTGCCCTCGTGATGCTCCAACTCATGGGGCTGGCCGAGGAGGTCGGTGGGCGCTGGGCGCGGCGGTAGGGGAGGGGAGCGGGTGACGCCGACGCAAGCCCAGGCGCGGATTCTGACAGCTCTCCGGGAGGGCGCCGAACTCGTCATCCACACCCGGCAGACGGGGCGCGGCCCGTCCTCCACGCTGGGGGGCAGGCGACTGAGCGTCGTGATCCTCAAGGAGCTGGAGGCACAGAAATGGATTGTTCGTGAAGGTGGACCCGGCCACACGCGGGCCCGCTACGCCCTCACCCCCGCCGGGGAGGCCACGCTGGCGGCGTGGGAGACGGCCCGGGAGTAAGGAGGGAACCTGGCCTCAGAGGTCGTCCGTGCCCGTCACGCCCCCGCCGAGGCCGCTGACGAGGCCCTCTTCCCGCTCGCCTTGCCTATCCGCCGTGACCGCATCCGTGGCCTGCGGGGGGTCGTCGGGCGCAATGAACCCCTCGGCCTCCCCGACCTCCGGCTCGCCCCCGAAGGCGGAGACCCCATCGACGCTGCCCGCCTCCCCGGGGGCGCCCGCGTGGTCCGGGGTGTCCTCCGTGATGCCTCTCATGCCGCCCGTCGCCGCCGCTCCGTCGTCGGTCATCGTCCGCTCCTGTTCATGCCCCCAGCCTAGTCAGCGGGTGAGGGAGGCGAGGTGAGGGGCCGTTGGGGCGCCCCACATGCAGGGAGAGGCACCGCGTCCTCAGGCCGGGGGCGCCTGGAGGGTGTGGAGCGTCTGGAGGACCTCGGCGGCGTGCACGTTGGGCACGACCTCCCGCCAGCGGTGCGCGACCCGGCCCTCCGGGGAGATCAGGAAGGTCTCGCGGCGGGCGAGCGCAACCTCCTCGCCGGGCTCGGGGGCGTCCAGCACCCCGTACAGGCGGCTGATCTGCCCGTGGCGGTCGGAGAGCAGGGGAAAGCTCAGGTCGCACAGCCCCCGGAATTCGGTCTGGCGCTGCCGGGTGTCGCTGCTCACGCCCACGACGTGGGCCCCCGCCGCCTGGAACTCGGGGAAGAGGGCCTGGAAGCGCCGCGCCTGCATCTGGCAGTGGGTGGCCGCCGCGCGCGGAAAGAAGAACAGAACCACCCACCGCCCCCGCCACCGCGAGGGGCTCACGGGGCGCCCGCCCTCGTCCGTGGCCGTGAAGTCGGGGGCAAGGTCGCCGGTCTGAAGCGGTCTCACACCTGGGATCGTCATAGCAGGCGTCCATTGTGCGGCGCCCGGCCCCTCCGGTGAGCCGGAAAAGTTCACGGCGCGCGCGGCGGCACGGCTCAGGCGTGCTGCGGCCCGTAATCCTTTTCTACGCTCACGCGCGGCGGGCCGGGCAGCTCGACGCCTTCTTCGCCGCCGTCCACGAGGTCGGGGAGCAGGCCGTGCAGGCCCACCGTCAGCGTGCCGCCCTCGCCGGAGACCCCCGTCGCCGCCGGGTCGAGGACGACCGCCCAGCCGCCACTCGGCCACTCGACCCGCACCGTCACGGTGTCGCCCAGGGCCAGGGCCGCGACCTCGAGGTCGTCGAGACGAACGCGGACCCGGCCCGGAACGAAGCGCACCTTCACGGGACCACCTGGCAGCACAGCGGGCTCATGGGCCCATGCTAGCGGCGTGGAATGCTGGGGCATGGCGAAGATGAGCGTTCTGGTCCTGGGCGGCACACAATTCGTGGGACGGCACCTCGTGGAGGCCCTGCTCGCGGGCGGGCACCGGGTGAGCGTCCTGACACGCGGGCGCACCCCCGACGAACTGCCGGGCGAGGTCGAGCGGCTGCGCGGCGACCGCGACGAGGGGGAAGCGGGCCTCTCGGCCCTGGCAGGTCGGGAGTGGGACGCCTGCGTGGACGTGAGCGGCTACACGCCCCGGCAGGTGCGCGCGAGCGCCGGGGCGCTGCGGGACCGGGTGGGCCGTTACGTCTTCGTGAGCACCGTCAGCGTGTACGCCGAGCAGGCTCGCCACCCCATCCGCGAGGACGACCCGCTGCTCCCGGAGGCCGCCGAGAGCGTGACGGAAGTGACGGGCGAGACGTACGGCCCCCTCAAGGTGACCTGCGAGCGCATCGTGGGGGAGGTGCTTGGGGAGCGCGCGACCATCCTGCGCCCGCAGATTGTGGCGGGACCTTTTGACCCGACCGGGCGCTACACGTACTGGGTGGACCGGGTGGCCGCGGGGGGCGACTTCCTGGCTCCCGGCGACGGCTCGGACTTCTTACAGGTCATCGACGCCCGCGACCTCGCCCGCTTCACGGTGACGGTGCTGGAGGAGGGCGTGCCCGGCGTGTTCAACCTCTCCGGCCCCCGGTTGAGCTGGCGAGACTTCCTGGACACGGTGCGGGAGGCGACGGGCCCAGGCGCCACGCCCGTCTGGGTGGACGCGGCGACGCTGGAGGCGCACGGTCTCCGTTGGCATGACCTTCCCGCGTACGTTCCCGCGAACGGCGAGCAGGGCGGCGTGATGAACGTCTCGAACGACCGGGCGCGGGCGGCGGGCCTGACGCTCCAAGACCCCCTCACGACGGCGCGGGACACCCGGGCGTGGAGTGCGGACCACCCTCAGAAGGTCTTCCTGACCCGTGAGCGCGAGGCGGAGGTGCTGCGGGCGGTGGGAGAGGGCTGAGCGTTGGCTGGCAGAGGCGTGAAGGCGGGCTTGAGCAGCGCTGCACACGATCTTCGCAGGGCGCGCGAGGAACGTTGAAGTTCGGCGCCTAGCCTTCGGGCAGCAGGAAAGCCACAGGGGCCCACCTGAAACCGCACCGGAGGAACGACCATGAACAAGCTCGCCCAGACTGCCCTGATCCCCGCCGCCCTCGCCCTGACGCTGACCGGAGCCCTCGGCACGGCCTCGGCCCAGACGACCCCCCAGGCCCGCCCCAACGTCCTCTTCCTCGCCGACACGGGCCGCCCGGGCGCGGTGGACGTGTACGTGGACGGCACGCGGATCGAGGCGGGCGTGCAGGCGACCGACCGGCCCGGCACGCTCTTCCTGACGCCCGGCACGCACGTCGTCACCGTGAAGACCAACCGGGGCGGCGAGGTGCTGGCGACCACGACCGTGAACGTCCTCGGCAACACCCTCTACGCCCTGAGCCTCCAGAACGACGAGGACACGCCGGGCTACACCCTCGCTCTCGCCAGCGGCGCCGCCATGTCGAAGGTGGTGAACGGCGACTGAGCGCCTCCTCCGCCCCAGCCCCGTCCCCGCTCCCCCGGGGGCGGCGCTTTTCATGAGGGGGAGGGCCCACGCCGTCTTTAGCGGACCCGCGCGAACGCAAAACGGTGGGGCCCTAGCCTGACGGGCGAGGCCACAGACCCTTTCCCGGAGGCACCCCCCATGACCACACCCAAAACCGCCCGTCCCGCCCTCGCCCTGCTGGCCCTCGGCACCCTGGCCGTGGGTGCCCTGAGCGGGTGCGCGCCGGCCCAGACGGCCCAGCCTGTCCAGGTGCTCGCCGAGCCCTCCTCCCCCTACGCCGTTCGGGCGGACGCCGCCACCCTGGTGTACCGGTCGTTGACCGGGCGGGCGGGCGCCGTGGACGTGCTGCTCGACGGCACGCCGATCCTGCGGCAGGTGCGCCCCGACGTGCCGTACCGGGTGGTCGTGTTGCCTCCCGGGCGCCGCACCCTCAGCGTGCGCAACTCGTTGAGCGGCACCGTGCTGGAGGCGACCACCGTAGACCTCCAGGCGGGCGAGTCCTATGCCCTGGGCCTGAACGTGGACCCCACGACTCGCGAGTACGTCCTGATTCTCGGGCGGGGCGGCGAGGCCGTGTACGACCTGACGGGCGCCTCCTGAGGAATTCCGACTCAGAGGTGCCCTCCCCTCCAAACCGGCCCCCTCCCCCCGGAGCGGGGCCGCATTCGTGGCCGCGAGAAGGTAGGCCGGGCGGGAAAGGGGCAAAAAGGCCGGGTGGTATGCTGACCCCCGCTCGTTTCGAGGGGGAGGTGCGGCTTATCTCGCAGGAAATCTGGGCCGACGTGCTCGGGTACGTCCGCAAAAACATCACGGAAGTCGAGTACCACACCTGGTTCGCGCCCATGAAGAACCTGGGCGTTCAGGAGGGGTCGCTGGTGCTGGGCGTGCGCAACTCGTTCGCCCAGGACTTCGTGCGTCGGCAGTACCAGGGCCTCCTCGAAGACGCCCTGAGATCGCTCGGCGCCGAGCACCCCCAGGTGAGTTTCCAGGTGCTCCCCGCCGTGCAGGAGGCGATGATCCTCCCGCAGGACCCGCCGCCCCCCCCGCCGTCCGGGCCGCGCAAGCCGCCGCCGGGCGCCCCGCCCGCACCACCACCAGGCGAGAACCGCAAGACGCTCAACCCGAAGTACACCTTCGAGAACTTCGTGGTGGGCCCCAACAACAACCTCGCCCACGCGGCGGCGCTCGCGGTCGCGGAGTCGCCCGGCAAGGCGTACAATCCGCTTTTCATCTACGGGGACGTGGGGCTGGGCAAGACCCACCTGATGCACGCGGTGGGGCACTACATGGCCGAACGCTTTCCAGAGAAGCGCATCGAGTACGTCTCCACCGAGTCCTTTACGAACGACCTGATCAACGCGATCCGCGACGACCGGATGACCCAGTTCCGCAACCGTTACCGCTCGGTGGACCTGCTGCTGGTGGACGACATCCAATTCCTGGGGGGCAAGGAGCGCACCCAGGAGGAGTTCTTCCACACCTTCAACGCGCTGTACGAGAGCCACAAGCAGATCATCCTGAGTTCGGACCGCCCGCCCAAGGACATCGAGACGCTGGCCGGACGCCTGCGCAGCCGCTTCGAGTGGGGCCTGATCACCGACATCCAGACCCCCGAGTTCGAGACACGGGTGGCGATCCTGAAGATGAACGCCGAGCACAACCGCATCGACATTCCGCAGGAGGTGCTCGAACTCATCGCCCGGCAGGTCACGAGCAACATCCGCGAGCTGGAGGGCGCGCTGATGCGGGTGGTGGCCTTCGCCAGCCTCAACAACGTCCCCTTCTCCCGCGCGGTGGCCGCCCGCGCGCTGAGCAACGTCTTCACGCCGCACGAGGTCAAGATCGAGATGACGGACGTGCTGCGGCAGGTTGCCTCCCACTTCAACCTGCCCCCCGAGGTCATCCGGGGTTCGGGCCGCGTCCGCGAGGTCGTCGTGCCGCGCCAGGTCGCCATGTACCTCACCCGCGAGCTGACCAGCCATTCCCTCCCCGAGATCGGCCAGTTCTTCGGACGCGACCATTCCACGGTCATGCACGCCGTCTCCAAGGTCACCGAACAGGTGGGCCGGGACGAGGAGTTGACCGCATCTCTCGACACCCTCCGCCGCCAGATCAAAGGTGTGGAAGATGAGGAAAAAGATGCATAATCTCATCTTCTTTTCTTTCAAGGACAGAAAAAGTTCCAAAAATCGTTCCAAACACCTGTGCAAAGTTTCACGACCTGTGGATAAGGTTGTGGATAACCTGTGGATAAGTGCCGTTTTCCTGTGGATAACCCTGTGGAAAAGTCGGGCAGTTATCCACAGGTCCAGTG
The DNA here is from genome assembly GCF_002869765.1 of Deinococcus planocerae. NCBI lineage: Bacteria > Thermotogati > Deinococcota > Deinococci > Deinococcales > Deinococcaceae > Deinococcus > Deinococcus planocerae. The sequence goes on from NZ_PNOR01000010.1 coordinate 101,389, forward strand.
GCCTGTGGATAAGTCGGGAGTTATCCACAGCTTATCCACAGGTTTCCACAGGCGGCCTGTGGATAACTTTTGTGCACCCAGCGCGGCCCAAAGTGGGTTTTCCACAGTTTCCACAGGCCCTATTACTACTACTACTATTTTTTTCTCTTTTACAGAACAGGTAAAAGAGAAAAGAAGACAGACCCAGGACCGGGAAGGGGCAGAGACCAGAAAGATGAGAGCACACGTCACCAAGAAGACCCTGAGCGAGGGACTCGGCCTGCTGGAACGGGTCGTTCCCAGCCGCAGCAGCAATCCCCTCCTGACCGCCCTGAAGGTCGAGCCCTCCGACGCGGGCCTGACCCTGAGCGGTACCAACCTCGAAATCGACCTGTCGTGCTTCGTGCCCGCGGAGGTGCAGGAGCCGCACAGCTTCGTCGTGCCCGCGCACCTCTTCGCGCAGATCGTCCGCAACCTGGGCGGGGAACTCGTCGAACTCGAACTGAGCGGCGCCGAACTCGCCGTGCGTGCGGGCGGGTCGGACTTCAAGCTCCAGACCGGGGAGTTGGACGCCTATCCGCCGCTGAGCTTTCCGGCCCACGCCGACGTGAGCCTCGACGCCGCCGAACTCTCCCGGTCGCTCGGCAGCGTCCGCTATGCGGCGAGCAACGAGGCGTTCCAGGCGGTCTTCCGCGGGATCAAGTTGGAGCACCGCGCCTCGGGTGCCCGCGTCGTCGCCTCCGACGGCTACCGGGTCGCCATCCGCGACTTCCCGGCGAGCGGCGACGGAAAGAGCCTGATCGTGCCCGCCCGCAGCGCCGACGAGCTGATCCGCGTGCTCAAGGACGGCGAGGCCCGTTTCACCTACGGCGAGGGGATGCTCAGCGTCACCACCGACCGGGTAAGGATGAACCTCAAGCTCCTCGACGGCGACTTCCCCGACTACGAGCGGGTGATCCCCAAGGACATCAAGCTCCAGGTGACGCTGCCCGCCACCGCCCTCAAGGAGGCCGTGGGCCGCGTGGCGGTACTGGCTGACAAGAACGCGAACAACCGGGTCGAGTTCCTCGTCTCGGAGGGCAAGCTGCGCCTCGCCGCCGAGGGCGACTATGGGCGCGCGCAGGACACCGTGGACGTGGTGCAGGGCGGCTCCGAGCCCGCCATGAGCCTCGCCTTCAACGCCCGGCACGTCCTCGACGCCCTGGGTCCCATCGAAGGGGAGGCCGAACTCCTCTTCTCGGGCTCCACGAGCCCCGCCATCTTCCGCGGAAGCGGGGGGGGCGGGTACATGGCGGTCATCGTCACGCTACGCGTTTAAGGGGCCAGCCAGGGGCAAGGAGAGGCATGTTCGCCCTGGGGCCTCTCCCCCCTCCTCGCCCTTCCCGGGAATGGACGTGCTTTAGACGGCTGGAGGCACGTCCACCGTGAGCCCGCTTATAGTGTGCCGGGTACACCTGGCGCCCCTGACCAGATCGGGGGCCCGGGTTTGAAGCGCAGGTTCGAATTCGGGGAGGAAAGAGCCATGAACATCGAGAAAGTCATCGCCCGTGAAGTGCTCGACTCGCGCGGAAACCCGACCGTCGAGGCGGAAGTTCACCTCGACTCCGGCTTCTCGGGCCGCGCCATCGTGCCCTCGGGAGCGAGCACGGGATCGCACGAGGCGCTCGAATTGCGTGACGGCGGCCCGCGCTACGGCGGCAAGGGCGTCCAGAAGGCCGTCCAGAACGTGAACGAGGTCCTCGGACCCGCCGTGGTCGGCCTCGACGCCTCCGACCAGGGGGCGGTGGACGCCGCGATGCTGGAGCTCGACGGCAGCCCGAACAAGGGCCGCCTGGGGGGCAACGCGATCCTCGCCGTCAGCCTCGCCACCGCCCGCGCCGCCGCGAACGAGCTGGACATTCCCCTCTACCGCTACCTGGGCGGCAGCAACGCCAAGACGCTTCCCGTCCCGATGATGAACGTCATCAACGGCGGCGCGCACGCGGACAACTCGGTGGACTTCCAGGAGTTCATGGTCATGCCCGTCGGCGCCTCCACTTTCCGCGAGGCGCTGCGCTACGGAGCCGAGACCTTCCACGCGCTGAAGAAAGTCCTCAACGGGCGCGGGTACAACACCAACGTGGGCGACGAGGGCGGCTTCGCCCCGGACCTCAAGAGCAACGAGGAGGCGCTCGAAGTCCTCCTCGAAGCGATCCAGAAGGCCGGGTACGAGCCGGGCAAGGACATCTGCATCGCGCTCGACCCCGCCGTGACCGAGCTGTACAAAGGCGGCCAGTACCACCTGGAGAGTGAGGGCCGCACCCTCTCGACGGGGGAGATGGTGGACTTCTGGGCCGACTGGGCGGGGCGCTATCCCATCGTGAGCATCGAGGACGGCCTCGCCGAGGACGACTGGGACGGCTGGCGTCTCCTGACCCAGCGCATCGGCGACCGGGTGCAGCTCGTGGGCGACGACCTGTTCGTGACGAACCCCGAGCGGCTGGGGCGCGGTATCGAGACGGGGGTGGGCAACGCGATTCTGGTGAAGGTGAACCAGATCGGGTCCCTCACCGAGTCGATGGACGCCATCGAACTCGCCAAGCGCAACCGCTACGGCACGGTCATCAGCCACCGCTCGGGCGAGTCGGAGGACGCCTTCATCGCCGACCTCGCCGTCGCCACGAACGCCGGGCAGATCAAAACGGGCTCGGCCTCCCGCTCCGACCGCATCGCCAAGTACAACCAGCTCCTGCGCATCGAGGACGCGCTGGGAGCTGCGGCGGTGTACCTGGGGCGCCGGGCGCTGAGGTAAGAAGCCCTCAGCCGTCAGCGATCAGCTCTCAGGAACGGCTGACGGCTGATCGCTGATTGCTGGCCGATCCTGGAACCGTTCCCAACATAGAAAGACAGGACATTCCACATGAAACATTTCGACAGGGCAACGAAGATCGTCGCCACCATCGGCCCGGCGAGCCGCAATCCCGAGACGCTGGGGCGGATGATGGACGCGGGGCTGAACGTGGTGCGGATGAACTTCAGCCACGGGGACCCGGAGGACCACCGCCAGACGTACGCGATGGTGCGTGAACTCGCCGCGCAGAAGGGGCGGGCCATCGGCATCCTGCAAGACCTCCAGGGGCCGAAGATCCGGGTGGGGCGCTTCGCGGGGGGGGCGGTGACCCTGGAGCCCGGGCAGGGCTTCACGATCACGATGGATGACGTGGAGGGTGACGCGCAGCGGGTGAGCAGCACCTACAAGGGGCTGGCGCTCGACGTTCACCCCGGGATGCTGCTGCTGCTCGACGACGGCAACCTCGCCCTGCGGGTGACCCAGGTGCGCGGTAACGACATCTCGACCAGCGTCGTGATCGGCGGCGTCCTGAAGAACAACAAGGGCATCAACGTGCCGCAGGCCGACCTCGCTGTGCCCGCCCTGTCCGAGAAAGACGTGCAGGACATGGAATTCGGGGCGGGGCTGGGCGTGGACTGGGTGGCCCTGAGCTTCGTGCGCTCGCGCGACGACCTGCTGCTCGCCCGGCACTACCTCGCCCGCTTCGGCAGCCGGGCCAAGCTGATGGCGAAGATCGAGAAGCCGCAGGCGGTGGACCGCTTCGAGGACATCCTGCGCGAGGTGGACGGCATCATGGTGGCGCGCGGCGACCTCGGCGTGGAGATGCGCCCCGAGCAGGTGCCGACGATCCAGAAGAGATTGATCCGCCTGTGCCGCGAGGCGGGCAAGCCGGTGATCACCGCGACGCAGATGCTCGAGAGCATGATCAACCTGCCCCGGCCCACCCGCGCCGAGGCGTCGGACGTGGCGAACGCGATCTACGACGGCACCGACGCGGTGATGCTCTCGGCGGAGTCGGCGGCGGGCTCGTACCCGGTCGAGGCGGTCGCCATGATGGACCGCATCGCCCGCGAGGCCGAAGGAAGCGAGCATTACGCCATGCTCCAGCGCCAGGTCGTGATCGACACCGAACTCGCGCAGGACTCCATCGCCTTCGCGGCGTGCTCCATCGGCGAGAAGCTCGACTCGCCCGCCATCGTGACCTTCACGAGCACGGGCGGCGCGGCGACCCGCATTGCCAAGAACCGCCCCGCGGTGGCGATCCTGGCCCTGACCCCCAACGAGCAGACCCGCAACCAGCTCGCGCTCTCGTGGGGCGTGGTGCCCATGCTCAGCGAGGACCCCCACGACACCGACGACATGGTGCGCATCGCCAACGACGAGCTGAAAAAGAGCGGCCTCGCCGACGTGGGCGACCGCTACGTGATCACGGCGGGCGTGCCCTTCGGCGTGCGCGGCACGACCAACATGCTGCGCGTCGAGCGGCTGCGCGAGGAGGACCTGAGCGACCGGGTGTGACCCCGGCCTCGCGGCGCCCCCCTGACGGCAAGCCGACCAACCAAGATCGGTCCACCACGTCCGCGTGATGGGCCAGTCAGGTTTTTATCCACAGGGAGCGGGCTTTTCCACACTCGGGCTGTGGATAACTCTGGAGAGCGGCGGCGATAAAGCCGCTCCAGGACGTTCTTCACAGGCTCGGGTGTTATCCACAGCGTCCTGTGCATAACTTTCCGGGTTTCGGGGTTTCGTGACCTTTCCGGCGACCGCACAGGAAGGCCGTGGAGGCTCTGCGAGGACGAGGAGGGATCAGGAACCCGGGACAACCCGCGCGAAGCGGTCCTTGCCCTTCTGGATGACCGCGCTGCCCCCTTCCAGGGTCAGGGTCCCCTGCGGTTCGAGGTACGTCTCGCCGTTGAGCCTCAGGCCCCGGTTCTGGATGAGCTTACGGGCCGCCCCTAGGCTGGGCTCGAAGCCCGCGAGAACGGCGAGCCGCGCCATGCTGACCTTGCCCTCGGGGTTGAGTTCGGAGGCGGGGACGGTCACGGTGGGGACGTTTTCGGGGATGCCGCCCTGCGCCACCGAGCGGAAGCGGGCCTCGGCGGCGTCGAGGTCCGAGCCCGGGTGCAGCCACGCGACGACCTCGCGGGCGAGTTCGCGGTGGGCGGCGACGGGGTGCCCGGCGAGGAGTTCCGCGACGCGCTCCCGCGGCAGGTCGGTGAGCAGCGTCAGGTAATTCTCCAGCAGGGGGTCGGGCACCTTCATCAACCCGGCGAACATCGCGTCGGGCTCGTCGGTCAGGCCGATGTAGTTGCCCAGGCTCTTGGACATCTTCTCCACGCCGTCGAGCCCCACGAGGAGGGGCAGGGTCATCACGACCTGAGGCTCCTGGCCGTAGTCGCGTTGCAGGGCGCGGCCCACGAGGTTGTTGAAGAGTTGATCGGTGCCGCCGAGTTCCACGTCCGCGTGCAGCGCCACCGAGTCGTAGCCCTGGGTCAGCGGGTAGAGGAGTTCGTGCATGGAGATGGGCGTGCCCGCGTTGAGCCGCTTGGTGAAGTCGTCGCGTTCCAGGATGCGGGCCACCGTATAGCGGCTCGCCAGCCGGATCACGTCGGCGTAGCCCATCGGCTCCAGCCACTCGCCGTTGTAGCGAATTTCCAGCACCTCGGGGTCGTCGCGCAGGATCAGCCTGCACTGGTCGAGGTAGCTCAGGGCGTTGGCGCGGGTCTCCTCCAGCGTGAGGGGCGGGCGTGTCTTGGACTTGCCGCTGGGGTCGCCGATCATCGCGGTGAAGTCGCCGATGAGCATGATGACCTTATGCCCGAGGTCCTGGAATTGCCGCATCTTGCGCAGGATGACCGCGTGCCCGAGGTGCAGGTCGGGCCGCGTGGGGTCGGCGCCGAGCTTGACGCGCAGGGGCGCGCCCGTCTCCAGGCTGCGAGAGAGCTTGCGGCGCAGGTCGTCCTTGGTCACGAGGTCATGGGCGCCGCGTTCGAGGATGGCGAGCTGTTCGTCCACGGGGAGGCTTCGGCGGATTTCGTTCATGCTGGCTCCACAAAAGGGGGGCGGCGCACAGGTCTTCTCACCGTGCGCCGCCTCCGGGTTGGATTTCGGGCTGTGCCTGACCCTCACCCCACCGTGCGGCGGGGCGGATAGGAACGTCGGGTCGGGCGCCTCATGCCGGGCAGTCTAGCAACGAATTCCCATTTCCGGGGGCTGGGTCCTCTACCCTGCGCGGGTGAAGACGATCCACGAGCTGCGCGCCACCTTCCCCCGCCCGGGCCGGGTGGACTGGATCGGCCTGCGCGTGGCGAGGCGCGGTCCCGTGCGGAGCGTGCCGGAGGCCGAGGCGCACCCCCTCGTCGGCCTCCTCGGCGACCACGGCAAGACACTCCCCGCCCGCGTCCCGGCGCTTGTCGGGGAACCGGGAGAGGTCGCGCGGGCCGCGCCGCCCGCCCAGCCTATCCCCGGCGGACCCGGACGGCGGCAGGTCACCCTCCTCCAGGCCGAGCACCTGCCCGTGATCGCGGCGCTGGCGGGGCTGGGGGAGGCCACGCCCGAGATGCTGCGGCGCAACCTGCTCGTCTCGGGTATCCCGCTTCTCGCCCTCAAGGAGGCCCGCCTCCAGATCGGGGAGGTCGTGCTGGAGACGACTGGAGAGTGCCACCCCTGCTCGCGGATGGAGGAGACGCTGGGGCCGGGCGGGTACAACGCGGTGCGCGGGCACGGGGGCCTGACGGCGCGGGTGCTGCGGGGCGGCGTGATCCGCGTCGGCGACGAGGTGAGGCCCCTTCCGTGAGCCCCTCGGCTGAGACGAGACTTCCATCCCCCTCCCGCCCGTGGAGACCCGGCCCCGGCCTCTCGGCGGGGAAGGGCCGCGACGGACCCGCGTGGCAGCTCACCTCGCCCGGTCACGGAGAACCCCATGCCGACTCCCGCCCTTGACCCCCGGCTGGCGGCGGTGCTCGCGCTCGTCGAGGCGGAGGCGCACGCGGACATCGGCTCGGACCACGCCCACCTCCCCATCCACCTGATCCGGGAGGGACGGGTTCGGCGCTGCGTGGTCGTCGAACTCAACCCCGGCCCCCTCGCCCATGCGCGGCGGAACGTGGCCCTGGCCCGGCTGGAAGACCGGATCGAGGTGCGCGAGGGAGACGGCTTCGCCCCCCTCCTCCCCGGCGAGATCGGCAGCGCGAGCGTGAGCGGGATGGGTGCGGGCACGGCCCTCGGCATCCTGCGCCGGGCGGGGGAGAGACTGCCGCCCACGCTCGTGCTGCAAACGAACGACTCCGCCCGGCCCCTGCGGGTGTGGGCGCGGGAGCAGGGCTACCACCTCACCGCCGAGCGATTGATTCCCGGGTACTGGCCCTATCCCGTGCTGCGCCTGGAGCGCCGGGATGGCCCCGACCCGGCCTACGCGGGGTTGCCCGAAGACGCCGCCCTGCGCTACGGCCCGCACCTGCTGCGGGAAAGGCCGGAGGTCTTGTGGCGCCTGGTGCGCGCGGACGTCGCCCGCTTGACCCCCCTCGCCGCGCCGGGACGCACGGCCCAGGTGGAACTGGAGGAGGCCCGGGAGGCGCTGGCCGTGCTGGAGGGGCAATAAAAAAGCCGCCTCTCGGGCGGTGATAGTGGGAAGATAGCGTCTTATACACGATTCGTCAACCCTATGCGCCGGGTGTCGGGTCCGGGGGGCGTGGCGGCCATCCTCTCCTGCCTCCCGGGCAGGTGTGCCCTCAATGTCCTGCGTGCTTCCCAGTGCCCTCGTCCAACATCGCCAGCACCCGGCGAAACACGTTCAGCGTTCCTGCCCCGTGCAGGATGAGGCGCACGGTCAGCCCCGGGTGACGGGCAAGTTCGTCTCGCAGGGTGTGGAGGGTCACCTGGGCGGCCTCTTCCAGCGGGTAACCGTAGACGCCCGTGCTGATGGCGGGGAAGGCGACCGAGGGGCAGTCCTGCTCCACCGCCAGGCGCACGCTCTCGCGGTAGGCGCCCGCCAGCAGCTCCGCCTCGCCGTGGGTGCCCCCGCGCCAGATCGGGCCGACCGCGTGGATCACGAAGCGCACGCCCCGCCGCTCCAGACCGAAGGCGGGCGTGATCACCGCCGTGCCCGTCGGCGTGCCCCCGATCCGCCGGATGGCTCGCAGCAATTCGGGCCCGGCGGCCCGGTGGATCACGCCGTCCACGCCCCCGCCGCCCGCGAGTTCCCTGTTCGCGGCGGTGACGACCGCGCACGTCCGCTCCCTGGCGATGTCCCCCTGCACGAGTTCCAGACCCATAGGGGCAGGATAGGTCAGGTGTTCACCACGCGGCTGAGGTCCTCGTTCGTGAGGGCCGTGCTGCGCACCGTCTCGGCCAGGCGCGCGGCGGCGTGGTCCTCCGGCGTCCACTCCTCCTCGGGAAGCTGGCGGGCGCGCTCGGCCCGCTGGACGGCGTGGAGTTCGGCGACCGCGCGGTCCAGGTCGTCGTTCACGATGACGTAGCGGAAGGCGTGGGCGTGGGTGATCTCGCCCACGGCGCGGGCGAGGCGTTTCTCGATCCGCTCGGGCGTCTCGGTCGCGCGGCCCACCAGACGGCGGCGCAGCTCGGTGAGGCTGGGCGGCATGATGAAGACGAGAATCGCCTCGTCCCCCATCCGCTCCTTGACCTGCATCGCCCCCTCGACCTCGATCTCCAGCACCACGTCCTGACCGCGAGCGAGCGCCGCCTCGATGGGCTGGGCCGGGGTGCCGTAATGGTTGCCGACGAACTGCGCGTGCTCCAGGAAACCGCCCTGCCGCGCCTGGTCGAGGAAGACCTCGGGGGTCACGAACACGTAGTCCAGCCCGTCGCGCTCGCCGGGCCGGGCCTCGCGGGTGGTCCACGAGGTCGAGTAGAACACGTCCTGGCCCGCCAGCCAGCGTTCGCGCAGGGTGCCCTTGCCCACCCCCGAGGCGCCCGTGATCACGAGAAGGAGCCCGCGCCGGAGCGTGGGAGAGGCGGCGTCGGGTTGGGGGGCGGTCCCTTGCGGAGCGGACATCATCGCCCGTTATCTTACGGGGAGGCGCACAGACGGCAAAGGGGGCCGGGCGGCGCCGTCTCCCGGACGCGGCCCAGCCCCCCACCCTGTCCGCTCAGGCCGACTTCTTGCGGCGCCCCGCGCCCCCGCCCGTCCGGGTTCCGGCGGTGGCCTTCGCGCGGCTCTTGCCCAGCGTCTGCCCCTTCTCGAAGCTCGCCTGCATCCGCTTGCGGGTCTCGGCGGCGAGCGTCTTGAAGTCGATCTGGCCCGACTCGATGGCCTCCAGGCTGGGCTTCACGTTGCCCGCGCGGCGGGTGGCGCCGAGTTCCTTGTTCGTTTGCTCGAACCACTTCTCGAACTCGGGCGTGACCTCGAAGAGCATCTCCTTCGTCTCGCGCTGATAGGTGCCCTCGGCGCCCCGGCGGCTGAACTGCTTGGGCAGCGTGAAACGCTCGGGCAGATACGTCGCCTCGAATTTCCCTTCGCGCACCGCCTCCCGGAACGACTTGAGAAAGGCGTCGCTGCGTTGAATGTTGTCGAGTTCGTGCATCTGCTCGCTGAGTTTCTTGTAGGCCACGTTCCTACCCCCTGGCCGGATTATGAGGGGCAAGAGGCTGGGTTGTAAAGGCTAGGGAGGCAGAGCTGATCTTAAAAAGCTTCCTCACATCGCCCGAATCTCGCAGGGAGGAGCAAAAGAGACGGGATGGAAACATGTGCATTGCACAGCAGGAGACTGCCCCCGTTGTCAAGAGGGGAGCGGTCCAGACGATGTTTTCGAACAGCGGGTGCCACGACGTCGGTCCAATCTCCTTCACCGCACGGCGCAGGAAGCGAAGCGTGAGGCGGCAGATGTCGTCAAGTCTTCCAGGCGTCGAAGCCATTGTGTTTTCGTCGCAGGCATGGTGGGAACCTCCCCGTCGAGGAACGAAGTCTCATTCTAGAGAGCGATTGGTGAATCGTGCAAGAAGAAAGAAGAGCCCGGCCCGTGGAGTAGAGGGAGCTAGACCTCCTCCCCGGGGTCGAAGGCCGGTCCGTGGACGCCTGGAAGCAGGGCTGGCCTTGCCAACCCTCACCGGCACCGATCACATACGGACGACGCCTGATCTAGCTAACCGCCACATTCGGCAGGCCCGGGCCCGGCTCTGGAAGGGGCAGGGAGAGGCTGGCCGGATGCCGGCGTGGAGTAAAGGGCCTCCGGTACAACGAGTTCGGGGGCGTTTTCGGAACGACCCTCACACCTGCCCGCAACCTCTCTACCCTTTCCCCTACACTGGGCTCCATGCCCGTCGAACTCATCTGGGAGGGCAAGTACGATCCTTCCGGCAAGCGTGTTCAGCCCGTGCGTCTGGCCCTCCCGTTCCAGACCATTGAGACCGTCAACGAGAGCAGCCAGCAGCGCATGAAGATGCTGGACTTTTTTGCCACCGGCAAGGAAACCGAGTGGCGCAACCGCCTGATCTGGGGAGACAAGAAATACGTGTTGCCCAGCCTTCTGGAAGAGTTCCGGGGTAAAGTGGACCTGATTTACATTGACCCGCCCTTCGCCACCGGGGCGGATTTCAGCTTCACCGCCCAGATTCCCGACGACCCGAAGATGGAAGGAAGCCAGGCCGCCTCCTTCATGAAACAGCCGAGCATCTTGGAACAAAAGGCGTACAGGGATACGTGGGGACGGGGGCTGGATGGGTTTTTGCAGTGGTTTTACGAAACAAGTCTTATATTGAAAGACTTGCTTTCGGAGACCGGCAGCATTTATATCCACTTAGATTGGAATGCAGGCTATTACTGTAGGGCAATCATGGATGATGTTTTTGGCAGGGAGAATTTTAGAAATGAAATATATTGGTATTATTATAACAAAATGCCTGACACGAGGAAGGGCGTCTTTCCTCGCTCCACTGATGTAATCTACTGGTACACTAGAAATAAACAGGCTGACTACACCTTTAATCCACTTGAGGAAAAACGTGAGGCGCCTGTAAAACAACTTGTTCGTCAAAAAGTTGATGGAAAAATGGTAAACGCTCGGGATGACGAAGGCAACGTCCTCTATCAGGTCCGGGATGAGCGTGTGGTTGACAACGTGTGGCGGTTATCTATGTTGCAACCGGCGGATAAGACTGAGAACGTCAACTACCCCACCCAAAAACCCGAAGCTCTCCTCGAACGCATCATTAAAGCCTCCTCTAACCCCGGGGACCTCGTACTGGACTGCTTTTGCGGATCGGGCACGACGGCGGCGGTGGCCGAGAAGCTGGGGCGGCGGTGGATCACCTGCGATCTGGGGCGGTTTGCCATTCACACGACGCGCAAGCGGCTGCTGAGTATTCCCGAGGTGGGGCCCTTTGTGGTGCAGAACCTGGGCAAGTACGAGCGGCAGGCGTGGCAGGCGGCGGAGTGGGAGGACGAGACGGCAGGGCGGGCGCGCGAGGCGGCGTATCGCAGTTTTATCCTGCGGCTATACGGGGCCGAGGAACTGCCAGGCGGAACGTGGACACACGGAGTCAAGGCGGGGCGGCTGGTGCACGTGGGGGCGGTGGACGCGCCCGTGACTGAGGGGGACCTCAAGGCGATCACCCGCGAGGTGTTCAAGCGCGCGGGCGGGGCGGGCGCGACGGCGGCGGTGGACGTGCTGGGCTGGGACTTCGCCTTCGAGCTGAACGAGACCGGCAAGAACATGGCGCGCGACGCGGGAGTGGACGTGCGCTTCCGCAAGATTCCGCGCGAGGTGCTGGAGAAAAAGGCGGTCGAGCAGGGGGACATCCACTTCTTCGAGCTGGGGGCGCTGGATGTGCGGGCGGAAACGAAGGCCCGCAGGCTAACACTGACCCTGACGGATTTCCTGATGCCGCAGGACGACATTCCCGCCGACGTGCAAAAGAGCATCACCCACTGGTCGCAACTCGTGGACTACTGGGCGGTGGACTGGGACTTCAGGGGCGACACCTTCCACAACCAGTGGCAGGCGTACCGCACCCGCAAACAGACCAAACTGGAATTGAGCGCCCGGCACGAGTACCTGGAGCGGGGCCAGTACACCGTGCTCGTCAAGGTCATCGACATTCTGGGTAACGACACGACCAAGACCCTGACGGTGGAGGTGATCTAAGGCTTGGCGGCGAGTGGCAGAACCATCCCAAGGGCAGAGCTGTACCTGGGGCCGGTGGGACGGGGGAATTCTCAGCCCCAGAAGTTCTTCCTGAGTGACGGTTTGGGGCTGTGCGCCGTGAAGTTCCACCAAAACCCGCAGGGGCCGCGGATGTTGACCAACGAGTGGATTGGGCATGGACTGGCGGGCCTGTTGGGCATTCGCCACGCACCGTATGGCCTGGTCGAGGTGTCCCCCGAGGTCCTTCCCGATGGGGATTGTCTGCTTATCCACGACGATGACGGCGATGAGGTTAGGCTGCTGCCCGGTGTTCACTTCTACTCCCGGTGGATGGAGCCCGCTCAGGACCTGAAGCCGGAGGACTTGTCGCTCTCGGGGATGGTGGCCGACCTGGGAATGCTGGCGGGCGTCGTGGTGCTGGACACCCTGCTAGATCAGCGGGACAGGAAGCCACTTAATCCCAACCTGCTCTTGGTGCGGCAGGGTGGGCGGGCAAGCCTGTACCTCATGGACATGGGCATGGCGATCAGAAGCGCGGTGTGGGGAATGGGCGACCTGCTCGACCCGGGGCTCCCCGACGCAGAAGCGCCGCTGCCATACTCCGTGCCCCCCACCGACCTCTTGCGGGTGGTGCGGGCGCCGCAGGACTTCGCGCCCTACCTGGCGGCGGTCAGTGCCCTGGGACGTGCGGACCTTGAGCAGGTGGTGGACGGCCTTCCCCCGGCGTGGGGGATTACGGTTGAGGAGCGGGAGGCATTGGTAGACTACCTTCTCCACCGTGCCCAGGCGCTTCCGGCGTACTTTCAGGCGCGGTTTGCACGTCAAAGGCGGGAGTGGTGGGAATGAACAGGCAAACGGACAGTGGGCGGAGGGCAGCGACGCGGGCGCGGACGCTGTACTCGGTCATTCGTTACGTGCCCAGCGTGCTGCGTGAAGAGTTCGTGAACGTGGGCGTCGTCGTCGTCAGCCCCGCGCGGAACTGGCACGGCGTTAAGGTGGTGCCGTCCTTCGGGGATGACTCGCGGGTGAAACTTCTGATGGGCGCAGACGGTACGTTCGTTCGCCACGCTGTTCAGGCCCTGGTTGCGGGACTTCAGCGGCACGGCGCGCAGGAATGGACTGAGGAACGCTTTGAGGAGTTCACCGTCGCCTATGCAGCCAACAACCTGCGGCTCACCCCACCCCGGCCTGCCGCCGCCGATGATCCAGCCGCGCTGCTGCTCAGCCTGTTTTCTCAACTGGTGGAGGAGCCCAGGCCGGAGTCTGCTGCGCCGCGCCGGGGCCGCCGGGTGATCCGCGAGCGGGTGAAGTCTGTCTTCGTGGAGCGGGGGCTATTCAAGCTGGGGCTGAAAGAGGACTACGCCCTGCCCGTTCGTTCCGAGCCGGTGGTGGACCTCGCCTATCAGAACGGGGTGTGGCACTGCTATCAGGCGCTGGCCTTTGATGTAGATCGGCGGCGTGCCTCGCAGGAAGTGAACGCCTACCGGCAGGCCGTGACGGACGCCCGGAATTCAGATATCCCGGCGCTCGCGGGCGGCTACTTCGCCGTCTTCACCAACGAGAAGGGTGATCCGGCTCTGCGGGACGACCTCGTGGCCCTCCTGCGAGAGCAGACTATTGAGGTTTTGAGCGAGGGCGATGCTCCAGCCGTCGCCGTGCAGATTGAGCGGGATTTGCGGGTGCATGACCCAATGCCCCGTGCCCGTGCCTGACGCAGATTCGGCGGCAGCGTCACCCCTCCGGCCCTACACTGGAGGGGTGAATTCACACGTTTCTCGTCACTCTTCGGGCGGGCGCTGATGCCTCCCCGCAAAAGGGCCCAATCGGTGGACGGCACGCTGTTCGACATGACCGAGTACATGAACACGGCGGTCTGTGTGCCCCGGCTGCGGGACGCCGTGTCGAGCTGGAGGGCGAGCGGTTACCCGGGCGTGACGGACACGACCCGGCTGCTGGTGCGCCACTGGTTCGAGGTGGAACACCGCCTGCCCAGCGGACGCATGTTCCGCTACCACCGCGCCCAGCAGGAGGCGCTGGAGACGCTGATCTACACCTGGGAGGTGGCGGGCATCCGCAATCGCCTGACGCTACTAGAAGCCTTTGCAGTCAAGGAGTTGCTGCAAGGTCAGTCCCTACCGGGGGATGACGGCCTCTCGCGGCTGGCGCTCAAGATGGCGACGGGCAGCGGCAAGACGAAGGTGATGAGCCTCGCGGTGGCCTGGCAGTATTTCAACGCGGTGCGCGAGCCGGAGGCGGTGGCCGGGGCATATGCCCGCTCCTTCCTGGTGATCGCGCCCAACGTGATCGTGCTGGAGCGGCTGGCCGAGGACTTTGCGGGGGGGCGCATCTTCGCAGCCGATCCGGTGATCCCGCCCGCGCTCCGGGTCTTTTGGGACCTGGCGACCGTGGTACGCGGGGACGGCGGCGGGGTGGGCAGTTCTGAGGGCGTGCTGTACCTGACCAACATCCAGCAGCTCTACCCCGAGGAGGCCGCGGCGCCCGCGAACCCGCTGGACGCGGTGCTAGGTAGCAGACCGCCGAGCAACCTCACCCCGAGCGTGCCCTTTACAGAACGCGTCGCGGGGCGCGGTGAACCCGTGATGGTCCTCAATGATGAAGCACACCACACGCACGACGAGGGCAGCGTGTGGAACGAGGTCATCCGCGACCTAGCGGGCCGGGTGCCGCTGAGCCTGCAACTGGACGTGAGCGCCACGCCGCGCTTTGGCAAAGGGGGCCTCTTCCCCTGGGTAATCTACGACTACCCTCTCAAGCAGGCCATCGTGGACAGCATCGTCAAGCGGCCCGTGAAGGGCCTGACCAAAGCCTCCGAGGTGCGCTCCGATGTGGCCTCCATCAAATACGAGGCGTTCCTGACCGCCGGGGTGAACCGCTGGCGGGAGTACCGCGAGGCGCTGGCTCCGTTCGGCAAGAAACCTGTCCTCTTCGTCATGATGAATTCCACCGCCGAGGCGGACGACGTGGCCGACTGGCTGGCGCGCAAGTACCCGCAGGAGTTCGCGGGGGACGGCACGCTGGTTATCCACACCGACAGGCAGGGCGAGGTAAGCAAAAAGGACCTGGAAGTCGCCCGCCGGGCCTCACGCGAGATCGACGAGGACGGCAACCCGGTGAACGCGGTGGTGTCGGTGATGATGCTGCGCGAGGGCTGGGACGTGCAGAACGTGACGGTGGTGGTGGGGCTGCGGCCCTACACCGCCAAGGCCAACATCCTGCCCGAGCAGGCAATTGGGCGCGGTCTGCGGCTGATGTTCCGCGGACAGGGGGCCGGGTACACCGAACGGGTGGACATCATCGGCAATCGGAACTTCATGGCCTTTGTAGAGGATCTGGAGAAGCTGGAGCAGGTCCAACTGGAGGCCGAGGACCTGGAGGGCGGGTCGAAGGTCACCATCACCCAAATTCGATTTATGCCCGAAAAGGTCGAGTACGACATTGCCCTGCCGGTGCTCAGCGCCGCTCTCGTCCGCAAGCGCAGCATCGCTGAGGAGGTCGCCGCGCTGGACGTGATGGCCTTCCGGCATTCGCCCCTGCCCCTCAAGAGTGGCAGCAGGGAGGCGCAGACCTTCACTTACGAGGGCAAGGACATCCTCACATTGGAAAAGCTGTTCAGCAAGGAATACGAGATTCGGGGACCCCAGACGGCGGGCGAGGTCATCAGCTTTTACGCCAAGCTGATCGCGCAGGAGGTCAAGCTGCCGGGGCAGTTCAACGTGGTGGCGCCCAAGGTGCGCGAGTGGTTCGAGCACCGGGCCTTTGGGAAGACGGTGGATTTGGACGATGGGGCGGTCATCCAGGCCATGAGTTCCAACATCGCCGCCTACGTGTGCCGCGACCTGTTCACTGGGGCACTGCGGGCCTTCAGCATCGAGGAGCAGCAGCCGGAGGTGATCGCCCAGCCCGTGAGGTTTTCGGAGATCGAGCCCTTCCCCTGGTCCCGCCCCGTCTACGAGGCGAACAAAACGCCCTGGAATCTCGCTCCCTGCGGTAACTTATTTGAAAAGGAGTTCGCCAAGTTTCTCGACATGGCCGAGGACGTGCAGGCTTTCGGCAAACTGCACGAGCAGTTCCCCTTCCAAATTGCCTACGTGGACGGCCATACGAATCTGCGCTACTACCACCCGGATTTCGTGGCCGTGGACGGAGGCGGCACCCACTGGATTTTGGAGACCAAAGGGGCGGAGACCGAGGAAGTGCAGTACAAGGACCGTGCCGCCGTCCAGTGGTGCGACAACGCCACGAGCCTGACGGGGACCCCGTGGCGTTATCTCAAGATTCCGCAGAAGAAATTCAAGAACCTGCAACCCGAAAGTCTGGCTGAGTTGCAGGCGCTGGAGACGGGTGGACCGCTCCTGGGCGCTGACTGAGTTACGAATTACTTCGTTTCCACCTGCGTCGCCTGAATGGCCGTGAGGGCAATCGTGTACACGATGTCGTCTACCAGGGCGCCGCGCGAGAGGTCGTTGACGGGCTTGCGCAGGCCCTGAAGCATCGGCCCGACGGCGACGACGCCCGCCGAGCGCTGCACGGCCTTGTAGGTGGTGTTGCCGGTATTGAGGTCGGGGAAGATGAAGACGGTCGCCCGGCCCGCGACGGGGCTGTTCGGCGCCTTCTGGCGGCCCACGCTCAGCACGCTCGCCGCGTCGTATTGGAGGGGACCGTCCACCGGGAGGTCGGGGCGGCGTTCGCGGACGAGCCCGGTCGCCGTCTTGACCTTCTCCACGTCCTCGCCCGCGCCGCTCTCGCCGGTCGAGTAGCTCAGCATGGCGATCCGGGGCGTGATGCCGAAGGCCCGCGCGCTGTCCGCCGACTGGATGGCGATGTCGGCGAGTTCCTCCGCGTTCGGGTTGGGGTTGATCGCCGCGTCCCCGTACACGAGAACCTGCTCGGGCATCAGCATGAAAAAGATCGAGGAGACGAGCGCCGCGCCCGGCGCCGTCTTGATGAGCTGGAGGGCCGGGCGCACCGTGTTCGCCGTCGTGTGAATCGCCCCCGACACCAGCCCGTCCACCTCGCCGAGCGCGAGCATCATCGTCCCCAGGACCACCGTGTCCTCCAGTTGCGCCTCCGCCTGGGGGGCGGTCAGGCCCTTGCTCCTGCGCAGTTCGACCATCGGCTCCACGTAACGGCCCCGGATCGCGTCGGGGTCGAGGAGTTCCAGCCCCTCGGGAAGGACGAGGCCCTGGCCCTCCGCCACCTGCCGCACCCGGTCGGGTTTGGCGAGCAGGACGGGCCGCGCGATCCCCTTCTCCACGCAGCGGACGGCGGCGCGGACGGTGCGCGGCTCGTCGCCCTCCGGGAGGACGATGCGTTTGTTCGCGGCGCGGGCTTTCTGGATGAGTTCGTAGCGGAAGGCGCTCGGCGGCAAGCGGCGCTCGCCCTGCGCGTCGGGCGCGCGCAGCCGGGTGCCCAGCGGCACGGTGTCGAGGCGGTCGGCGATGAAGTCGAGGATGCGCTCCATGCGCTCGAGGTCGTCGTGCGGGACGCGCGGGTCCATGCGCGAGAGGCGCGAGGCCGTCTCGTAGGAGTTCGTCTCGGTGCGCAGCACGGGCAGGGTGCTCGTGAGGGCCGCGCGGGAGAGGCGTTCGATGGACTCCTCGGGGCCGCTCCCCGACGTGAAGAGCAGCCCGGCCAGCGGCACCCCGCTGAGGTGCGCGAGCGCCGCCGCCATCACCACGTCCTCGCGGTCGCCCGGCGTGACGACGAGGGCGCCGGGGCCGAAGAGGTGCGCCATGCGCGGCACCGTGCGCGCGGTGACGACCGTGCTCGTGACCCGGCGCAGGGCGGCCTCCCCCTCGTTCACGATCTGCGCGTGGAGGTGGCGCGCCACGTCAAGAGTGCGCGGCGCGCTCAGGGACGGCGACTGGGCCACCACGCCGAGAAGCGGGAGCTCGCCCCCCGCCAGCACCCGGCTTCTTGTCCGCAGTTCCGCGAGCAGACCTCCGAAGTCGAGCTCTCTCGGCGCGAAGTTGAGGATGTACCCGGCGAGCCCCGAGCCGTCCGAGCGGCGGTAGTTCTGGGCGGAGATCTCCAACTCGTCGGCCAGCGCGGCGGGCTCCACCCCGGCGAGGCTGGAGACGAGCACCACGTCGGCCTCCAGGTTGCGCGCGAGGCTGGCGTTCAGCGCCCCCGCGTACACGTTGCGCTCGTTCAGCGCCAGCCCCTCGGCCACGAGCACGTCCGCCCCGCCCGTCACGCCCGCCGCCGCCTGCCGGGAGAGGGCGATCACGCTCTCCATCAGGTCCTCCTCGCCGCCCTGGCTGAGCTGCTCCTCCGCGTCCCCGAGGGGGATGGGGTCGGGGGCCGCCGCGTGGGCGAGGGTGCGGGCGAAGTGAACCGAGTCGTCGGTCGCCTTCTCGTGCGTCTGGGCGATGGGCTTGAGGAAGGCGACCTTGAGGCCCTGCCTCTCCAGGGCGCGGGCGAGGCCGAGCGCCGTGCTCGTCAGGCCGACGCCGTTGCGGGTGGGGGCGACGAAGAGGGTTTTCACGCTGGTTCTCCTTGCAGGATGCGGGCCGTCTCGCGGGCGATCATGAGTTCCTCGTTGGTGTTCACGACGAGGGCGGGCGTGCTTCTCGCTGTCGTGATGAGGCCCGACTGCCCCCGCACCGCCCGGGTGTTCGCCTCTCCGTCCACCTCGAAGCCGAGGACACCCAGCCGCGCGAGGGTCGCCGCCCGCACGGTCGCGCTGTTCTCGCCGATGCCGCCCGTGAAGACGAGACCGTCCAGCCTTTCCAGCGCCACCGCCATGCCCGCGACCGTCTTCGCCAGACGATAGACGAACACGTCCACGGCGAGCCGCGCGCCCGCGTGCCCCCGCGAGGCAGCCTCCTCCAGCTCGCGCATGTCGTTGGTGAGGGTGGACAGGCCCAGCAGCCCGCTCTCCTTGTTCAGCGCCGACGTGATCTCGCCCAGGCTCAGGCCCGCCTGCCGCGCCAGGAAGTCGTGCAGGCCGGGATCCACGTCCCCGCTGCGGGTGCCCATCACGAGGCCCTCCAGCGGGGTCAGGCCCATGCTGGTGTCCACGCTCCGCCCGCCCCGCACGGCGGCCACGCTGCACCCGTTGCCGAGGTGGGCGGTCACGAGGTTCACGTCGGTGAGGTCGTGGCCCAGCATCCGCGCCGCCTCGCCGGCCACATAGGCGTGGCTCGTGCCGTGGAAGCCGTAGCGCCGCACCCCGTGCTGCCGGTACCACGCCTCCGGCACGGCGTAGCGGTAGGCGACCTCGGGCATGGTCTGGTGAAAGGCCGTGTCGAACACCGCGACGTGGGGCAGGTCGGGAAAAGCGGCGCGGGCCGCCTCGATCCCCGCCAGATTGGCCGGGTTGTGCAGCGGCGCGAGAGGCACGCAGGCCCGGATCGCCTCGACGACCTCCGGCGTGATGAGGGCCGGGGCGCTGAAGCGCTCGCCGCCGTGGACGACCCGGTGCCCGACCGCACCCACGTCGCCGCGCATTCCGAGCGCGTCCAGTTCGCCCAGCAGCACGCCGAACGCCTCCGGGTAGGAGCCGCCGGGCAGGGGGTGGGTCACCCGCTCGCCGCCCCGGTCCACCCGCACCGACGCCGCGCCCGAGCCCAGCCGCTCGGCGAGGCCGGAGAGCCGCACCTCACCTGAAGCGGGGTCGAGGAGGGCGAACTTGACGCTGCTCGACCCGCAGTTGAGTACCAAGGTCCACATGGGGGCATTCTCACCCACCGCGTGGGGGGGGTCGGGGGGAGATCACCCGGGCGCCGTCCGGCAGAGGTTGAGGGAAGGTTGGGACTTGCCTGTCCTTCCCTAGCGCACCCGCACCGCCCGCCGCACCTCCGGATCGCCGTCCACGTGCTCCAGGCGCAGGACTGGCGCGTCCGGGTAGTCGGCGTACAGCCCCTCGCCCCACTCGATCACGCTGAGAACGCTCCCCGCGATCAGGTCTTCGAGGTCCATCTCGTACAGCTCCCCGGGGTCACGCACCCGGTAGGCGTCCACGTGGAGCACCCGGCCCCCGGGCGTGGGGTAGGGGTGCATCAGGGCGTAGGTCGGGCTGGTCACGGGGTCCGCGAAGCCCAGCGCCGACACCAGCCCGCCCGTCAGGGTGGTCTTGCCCGCCCCCAGTTCCCCCTCCAGAAAGAGCACCGCGCCGGGGGGCAGGGCGCGGGCGAGCGCGGCGCCGAGGGCGCGTTGTTCGTCCGCGCCGCGCAGGAGCCGCACCTCGCCGGGCCGTAGGGGAAGGGGAGGGGTCACGCCCCCGAGTAAAGCAGACGGGCGGGCGGGAAGTTCAGCCCCCGGTGGAGGCGAACCAGGACCCCGCCTGGCGGTCGAGGGCCGCCGCGTCCGCGCCGCGTGCCAGCCGCCACGAACCGTCGGGCAGGCGGGCGCACGCCCACACGCCCCGGTCGTCCTCGAACTGCGCGTGCCGGATGCCGAGGAACGCCGCCTGGGCGAGCAGGGCCGCGATGCCCTGGGCGGCGGGGTCGTGCGGTCCCTCTGTGAGCAGGCCGTCCTGGGCGGTCCAGGTCTCGCCGGCGGCTTCCCGGCTGACGGCTGACGGCTGAAAGCTCGGCGCATCCGGGGCTGTCTCACCCCCCAGCGCCCCGAGGTCGAAGACCCCCAGAAGGTCGCTCAGCGCGTCCGCGCCGAAGGTCGCCGTGACCTCCTGGGCGGCGCGGAACTCGGCGTGGGCCTCGTGGAGCAGGGCCTCGGCCTCCTCCAGGGTCTGGGCGTAGCGTTCGCGGGCGTCTTGCGACATCGGGCCCAGGCGGCGCTGGGCGCGCAGGGTGTCGGCGAGGCGCCCGAGGCGCTGGGTGGTCTCGCCCGCCAGCCCACGCACGGTGTCGTACTCGCGGACCACGAAGTCGGCGCGGGCGTCGAAGTCCTCGCGCTGCCGGGCGGCCTCGCCCATGCGGCGCTCCAGAATGGCCCACAGCGGCGCGGCGTCCACCCGCTCGCCCCGGGCCAGCGCCTCCCGGGCGGCGGCGAGCCCCGGGGCGAGGTCGGCGGCGGCGCCCGGCACGTCGCGGGCCGCG
>NZ_PNOR01000011.1 GCF_002869765.1 Deinococcus planocerae
TCCCGGGCGGGGACGTGTCCCAGGGCGGCGCGCAACGGGGGGAGGGGCGCCCAGCCCGCGTTCCCCTCCCGCACCAGGGCGCGGGCGTGCGGGGGGAGGGCGGGGACGGGCGTGCCGAGCGCGGCGGCGAGGGCGGCCTCGGAAACAACCTCGTCCGGCCCCACCTCCAGCGCCGCCAGGGCCGCCGCCAGCCGCCGCGCGTCCGGGTCGGCGAGGAGGCGCCCCAGGGCCGTCTCCCCCGCTCCCGATCCCGCGAGCAGGGCCAGTCGGTCGAGGTGCCGCCCGGTCTCGCGCACCAGCACGTCGGCCTGCTCGCGGGGAATGCCCAGCCGGGCCATCAGGTACGCGCGGGCCTCGGCAGGGGTGGGGGGGCGCAGCTCGATGACCTCCGCCACGTCCGGCGGCAGCCCGGCCCCGTCCTCCAGCGCGAGGAGCACGGCCACGCCGGGAGGGGCGCGGCGCAACAGGTGTTCGGCGGCCCAGGCGGCGGGGGACAGGGGCGAACCGTCCGGGGCCCGGGGAGGACCGCCCGCAAACGAGAGGTCCGCCGTCACCCGCGCGAGGAGCACGCCGGGCGCGATGGGCAGCACGGCGCAGGCCGCGTCCGACTGCGCCTGCGCCCACGCCGAGAAGGACGTGCCGGAGGGGGCGAGCGGCAAGGTTCCCTCGGCGGACACGTCGCCCCGCAGGTTGAGCCGGACAACCCGCCCCGCCTCCAGCCCCCGCAACGCCCGCTCCAGGTGGTCGAGCAGGATCGTCTTGCCCGCCCCGGCGCGGCCCGTCACGATCAACCGGGGGGCGCGGCCCGCCCGGACGCCCGCCAGGAACTGCTTGTAGGCGCGCTTCTTGGGGCGACCCAGCAGCTCCAGCTCGTCGGGGAGCGGGGGGGGCACGGGGGGAAGGGGCCCGCGGACGAGGTCGAGGGGCCGCCCCGCCTCCCGCGCGAGCCCTTCGAGAATGGCGCGCAGGGAGGCCTTGTCCGCCGGGGTGCCCACGTCGCGGTAGACGATGTTGCGCACGCTGGGCCCGTTCGCGCCGCGCGAGCGCATCTCGGCCTCCAGCCAGCGCAGGCTGCCGCGCACCTCCCGGCCCGCCTCGCCCCTTCCGGGAGGCAGGTGGGCGCGCAGGTCGGCGAGGGCGGCCTTCCAGTCGAAGCCGGGCTCGGGAGCGGTCAAGGTGAGCGGAGGCTACCACCCCGCCCCGCCCGGCTGGGCCCAGCTCTGTGGGGGCCCGCCCGTTCCTGATGCCGTCGTCAGCGGCCCCGCGCGGCCCTGTGTATACTCGGTCCAGTCTTCACAATTCCCACCCCGGACCCAGGAGAACCCCATGCGTCATGCCCTCACCCGCCCCGCCCTCGTCACCCTCGTCCTCGCCGCCGCCGTGACGGCGGGTGCCCAGAGCCAGCCCGCCGCGCAGGCGCTGTTCGACCAGGGCAAGTGGCAGGAGGCCGCCAGCAGCGCCGCCGCCCTGAACACCAGCGCCGGGTTCGCCCTCGCCGCCGAGGCCACGACCGCCGGGGCGGGCCTGAGCCCCGACAGCCAGAAAAAGGCCCTCTTCGAGAAGGCGCAGGGCTACGCCCGGCAGGCCATCGCGCTCGACAAGAACAACGCCGACGCCTACTTCGAACTCGCCCGCGCCCAGGGCCGCCTCGCCCAGTACAGCGGGATTCTCAACAGCCTCAACCTGGCGGGGGACATGCGGAAAAACCTCGACCAGGCGATCCGGCTGCGGCCCAACATGGCGGGCGCCTACGTCGCGCTGGGGTTGTGGCACGCCAACCTCGTCTCCAAGGGGCGGGCCGCGACCTTCGTGACGGGGGCGCGTGCCAACCAGATCACGCCCAACTTCGAGAAGGCCATCGCGCTGGAGCCCAATGTGGCCGTCCACCGCATCGAGTACGCCAACGCCCTGCTCCTCGGGGGCAACAAGGCCGGGGCCGCCGCCCAGCTTCAGAAGGCCGTCACCCTCCCCGCCGAGACCTACTGGGAAAAGCGCGACCTGGAGGAGGCGAAGGCGCGGCTGGCCTCGTTGCAGTAAGCTCTCCGCCCTCAGCACAAGGCGCCTCAGCTCAGGCCGGGGCGCCCCGTCTTTTGCTCACCGCCGACGGCTCCCCCCAGCAGCGTGACCGCCCCCGGCAGCACCTCCACCTCCACCCGCGTCACCCGCCCGGCGAGGTCCCCGTCGAGGTGAAGGTGGGTGGGTCGCGCCCAGGTCACCGTCACCCGGCGTCCGGCGGCGTGGTGGACCCGCGGGTGCCCGAGGTGGCGGCCCCGCAGCAGCAGCCCCATCAGGCCGAGCACCTGGGGGCGGGTGACCGGACCGCTCGCCACCGCGTTCAGGAGGCCGTCTTCCGGGTCGGAGAGCGGGCTGACCCGGAACCCCGCCCCGTAGCGCGTGCCGTTCATGACGGCGGCGAGGCAGCTCGGCCCGCGGTACATGACCGCGCCGTCCACCTCCACGGTCACGGGGGTCAGGGTCAGGCCCCGCAGCGCGGTCAGGGCCGCCCAGGCGTAGCGCCCGAAGCCCGAGAGGCGGGCGGGCGCCTGCGGGAGCAGCGCGGCGACCTCGGCGTCGAGGCCCATACCCAGCCCGTTGAGCAGGAGGCGGGACGTGCCCGCAAGGTCCCCCTCCACGATGCGCACCCGCAGCGCGTCCACCCGGCGCGGCAGGAGCGCCAGGCGGCTCAGCGCTCCCGCGAAGTCCCCCGGCCTCAGCCCAAGCATCCCCGCGAAGTCGTTTCCCGTGCCCAGCGGCACCAGCCCTAGGGGGCGGCCTCTTCCCTGCCCCGTCTCGTCTACCACGGCGGGGAGCAGCGCCGTCACCGTGCCGTCTCCCCCCACCGCCAGCACCGCCATGTCGGGGGGGAGGGCGCAGACCCGCTCCAGGGCCGCCGCGCCGCTCGCCTCCGTGATGAGGTCGTAAGACCGTTCGCGGCGGCGCAACTCCGCCTCCAGCCGGGGCCACTCCCGCGCGGCGAGGCCACGCCCGGCGGTGGGGTTGAGGACGACGGCGAGGCGCCGGGGGGGATCAGGCTGGGTCACGTGGGAAGAGGATACGCCGCCCCCGTTTCTCCTCCCTTACTGCCAGTCGTCCGGTTTCCCGGCCAAGCCGAAGTGCCACGCGACCGCCCGCGCGATGCGCCCCGACGCCTGCCCGTCCCCGTAGGGATTGCGCGCCGCCCGCATCCAGGCCAGCTCCGCCTCGTCGCCCAGCAGGCCGCCGATCACCTCGCGGATGGTGGCCGGGTCGTTCCCGGCGAGCCGCAGCACCCCCGCCTCCAGCCCCTCGGGCCGCTCGGTCACGTTGCGCAGCACCGCCACGGGCACGCCGAGCGCCGCCCCCTCCTCCTGCAAGCCGCCCGAGTCGGTGACGAGCAGGGCCGAGGCTGCCATCAGGGGCGCCATGTTCGCGTAGTCGAGAGGATCGGTCAGCTCGAAGTTGGGCAGGCCGCCCAGCGCGGGGCGCACGGCCTCCTGCACGGCAGGGTTGAGGTGGACCGGGTAGACGAAGTGGCAATTGGGGGAGGCCCTCGCAACGTCCGCCAATGCCCGCGCCATCTGTGCCATCACCGGCAGGTTCTCGCGGCGGTGCATCGTGACCGTCACCAGCCTCTGCCCGGCGCCCAGCCGCTCCCGCCACTCGGGTTTCAAGGGCACCCGGCCCGCCACCTCGCGCACGGCGTCCACGGCGGTCTGCCCGGTCACGAAGACGCCGCCGGGGTCCTTGCCCTCCCGGAGCAGGTTGGCGCGGCTGCCGGGCGTGGGCGCGAAGTCGAGGGTGGAGAGCACCCCGGTCAGGCGGCGGTTGGCCTCCTCGGGGAAGGGTTCCTGCATGTTGCCCGACCGCAGCCCCGCCTCGACGTGCCCGACCGGGATGCCCTCGTAAAAGGCGCTCAGGGTCACGCAGAAGGAGGTCGTCGTGTCCCCGTGGACGAGCACCATGTCCGCCCCCATCTCGCGCAGCTTCTGCCCGGCCTGCGGCACGATGCGTCCGGTGAGCCCCGCCAGGGTCTGGCGGTCGGTCATGACGTTCAAGTCCTCGTCGGGGGTCAGGCCGAAGACGGCGAGGGCCTCGTCGAGCATCTGGCGCTGCTGCCCGGTGGAGAGGATCAGGGGCGTGAGGCCGGGCTGGCGCGCGAGGGCGGCGTACACCGGGGCCATCTTCGTCGCCTCGGGCCGGGTGCCGAAGGCGAGGACGATGCGTTTGTCGTTCGTCGGGAGGGCGGCTTCGGAGGACGGACCAATCATCTGCGTCACGTTATCAGCCGCTTCTACCGGGGGAGGAGGGCAGGCCCCCCACCTCCTCCCCGTGGGCGCGCACCCGGCGGTAGGTGACGAACCACAGGCACAGCAAGATCACCAGGACGGTCGCCAGGATCACCGGGAGCCGCATCCCCTGCGCGAGCATCCCCAGCACCCCGCACGCGAGAGCCACGCCCCACAGGATGACCGCCGTGCGCCGCGCGCTGGCCGTGCGGGCGAGGACCCGGTGGTGGATGTGCGTCTTGTCGGGGTGCCCGAGCGGATTGCGGATGCCGCGCGCCAGCCGCCCGATCACGACCTGGGTGGTGTCGAAGAGGGGCAGCGCGAGCACGAGCAGCGGCACGAGCAGGCTGGCCCCCGCGCTCACCTTGAGGGTGCCGAGCAGGCTGACGGCGGCGAGCGTGTAGCCGAAGAGGTACGCCCCCGCGTCCCCCATGATGATCCGGCTGGGGTTGAAGTTGTGCCGCAGGTACCCGAGGGCTGCCCCCGCCAGCCCGGCGAGGAGCACAACCGCCGCCGCCCGGTCCGCGAACTGCGCCGCCGTGGCGAGCAGCACCATGCTCACGACGAAGCCCACGCCGCCCACCACCCCGTCCACCCCGTCCATCAGGTTCACGGCGTTCGTCAGACCGACCACCCACAGCAGCGTGACGACGAAGCTCAGCGGCTCGTTGAGGGCGGCGGGCAGCGTGGGCAGGAAGGGGAGCGCGCCCACGTCGATGCGCAGCCCGTTCACGATCAGGAGGAGCGCCGCCAGAGCCTGCACTCCCAGCCGGAAGGCGGGCGTCAACCCGTACTGGTCGTCGATGAAGCCCACCAGGACGAGCACCGTGCCGCCGAGCAGGATGGCGAGCACCTGGATGTTGACCTGCTCGATCACGATGGGCCGCAGCGCCCAGGCGACGACCACGCTCAGCAGAAACCCCGCGAAGATGGCGAGGCCACCCGCATTGGGCAGGGGCTCCTTGTTCAGCCGCCGCGCGTTGGGCTGGTCGGCCCACCCCACCTGGAGGGCGAAGTCGCGCACCCCCGGGATAAAGCGCCAGGTGAAGACCCAGGCGGTCAGGAAGGTGAGAAGCACGCTGAGAAAACCGCGCCCGAACAGGTCCGCGATACCGAATTGCGCCGCGAGCGCCTTCAGGGAGTCCATAAGCTGACCGGAGTCTAAAGGCAATGGGTGAGGGGACGCGATGGACAAAAGTGGGATGTGGACGGGGTTGGGACAACCTCAGCCGTCAGACCTCGTGAGAAGGTAGGAGTGAGGGGAGGCCAGGGCGGAAGGTCAAAGGAGAAAGCGAAGGCCAACCGGGGGCGCCTTCGCCCAGGCTTTTCTCTTGACCAATGGTCCTGCGGCTGGTGACCTTGATGGAGCGGTTCGTGGGTCACACGCCCCCTCACCCGTTGCTTCGCAACGCCCTCTCCCGCGAGGGGAGAGGGTCAGCAGCGCCCAGACCGCTCGTCGGCAGAAACTCCACGCTTCCTCGTTCCGGCACAGCCATTCTCAACCCAGTCGAGATCACAGCCTGGGCCAGCCGGGATCGCCCCCGCCTTCTGCCTCCCCCTCACTTCGTCCCGTAAATCCTGTCCCCCGCGTCCCCCAGCCCCGGCACGATGTAGCCGTGGTCGTTGAGCCGCTCGTCCACGGCGGCCACCACGATCTCCACGTCGGGGTGCTCGGCCTCGATCACGGCCACGCCCTCCGGCGCGGCGAGGATGCACATCAGCCCGATGGTCTGGGCGCCCGCGTCCTTGAGAAACTGGATGGCGGCGCTCGCGCTCCCGCCCGTGGCGAGCATGGGGTCGGTCAGGAAGACCCGGCGCTCGGCGATGTCGGCAGGAAGCTTGTTGTAGTAGGCGACGGGCTTGAGGGTCAGGGGGTCGCGGTACAGGCCGATATGACCGACTTTCGCGGCGGGCACCAGATTGAGGATGCCGTCCGTCATCACCAGCCCCGCGCGCAAGATGGCGACGAGGGCGAGCTTCTTGCCGCTGAGCATCGGAAAGTTGCCCTCCTCAAGCGGGGTCGTGAGGTGGGTGGGGCTGAGCTCCAGGTCACGCATCGCCTCGTACGCGAGGAGCATGGAGACCTCGGCGGCGAGTTCGCGAAACTCCTTGACGCCCGTCTCGACGCTGCGCATCAGGGAGAGCTTGTGCTGGATCAGGGGGTGGGTCACGACCGTGAGCATGGTTCACACCATACCCGGGAGGGCCGTGAGGGCGAACAACCACCGGGAGACCCGCGGGAGGTCGGGCCACCTCCCGGTGCAGAGGGCCGGTGCAGCAGGTCAGCCGGGACGGGACGATGCTGTTGGAGCCGTAGGGAAAACTTCTGCCACCCCCGATCCCCTGGAGGTGAACACCCTCGCACCCGGACGCTGAAGACGAGGGCGCGACCGAAGAGCGGCACGGATGGAAGCGGGAGGTCACCGGGGACGAATGCGCCTGTGCTTTGACGAGGCATGGGCACGAAGGCGGTGGGAAGTTGGCCTACGCGGTTTGAGCACGGCTCGGACCTCTCGTGTCCACCATGTGCCCTTGCTCCGGTGTTCTGTCCACCGACAGGTCGGGCGGGCGTCGCCTCAGGGCGTCAGCCGGTGCCGGTCGCGCGGGAAGGCGCGGGCATAGCGCACGTTGGCGATCCCCAGCAGCTTGGCGGTGAGCCGCTCGGCCCCGATGGCGAAGCCGCCGTGGGGGGGCATCCCGTACTTGAAGACCTCGGTGTAGCCTGCCAGGGACTCGGGGCTCAGCTTATAGGCGGCGATGGAGTCCATCAGCATCGCGTGGTCGTGGATGCGCTGCCCGCCCGAGGTGATCTCGATGCCCCGGAAAAGGAGGTCGAAGCCTCGGGTGATCTCCGGGTTGACGGTGCCGTCCGCGTTCAGCTCGGGGTGCGCGTAAAAGGGCCGGGCGGCGCGCGGGTACTTCGTCACGAACACGAAGTCGGTGCCCTCCGTCTCCGCGTAGTGCTGGCTGAGCAGGCGCTCGCCCTCGGGGTCGAGGTCCTTGCCGCCGACCGCGTGGCCGTACTTCTCCTGCACGAGTTGCCGGGCGTCCAGCAGCGTGATGCGGGGGATGCGGGCGGGCACGTCAGGGATGGTCGCGCCGAGGAGCCCGAACTCCGCCTCGGCCCGCTCCCTCAGCCGGGTCATGATCGCCCCGAGGAGGCGGGTCTCCAGGTCCATCACGTCCTCTTCCGACTCGATGAAGCCCATCTCCACGTCGAGGCTGAGGTACTCGTTGAGGTGGCGGGACGTGGCGTGCTCCTCGGCGCGGTAGACGGGCGCCACCTCGAAGACGCGCTCGAAGACGCCCACCATGATCTGCTTGTAGAGCTGCGGGCTCTGGGCGAGGTACGCTTCCCTGCCGAAGTAGTCGATGGGAAAGAGGTTCGCCCCGCCCTCCGCCCCCGCCGAGACGATCTTGGGCGTGCTGATCTCGGTGAAGCTCTCGGTCGAGAGGTGGTCGCGGAAGGCCGCCACGAGTTCGGCCTGGACCCTCAGGGCCGCGCGCTCCTTGAGCCCCCGCACGGTGACGACCCGGTAGTCGAGCATCGTCTCGGGGTTGACGTTCCACTCCATCTTGGGAATCTCGACGGGGGGCGGCTCGACGGCGGCGGTCAGCACACGCAGGCTCTCGACCTGCACCTCGTAGCCCCCGGGGGCCTTGGGGTGGGCCCTCACCTTGCCGACGACCTCGATGCTGCTCTCCGGGAGGGGCAGGGTCAGGCCGCTGCCGACGCACTGGGCCACGCCGCTCCGGTCGCGCAGGACCAGGAATTGCACGCCCCCCAGGTCGCGGCGGGCGTGCAGGAAGCCTTGCAGTTTCACGGTCTGGCCCTCATGCCCGGGCAGTTCGCGGGTGAGGGTGCGCTGGAGGTGGACGGCGGGTTCGGTGGTCACGGTCGGGGCTCCTTTGAACGGGGCGGGGTGGGCGGTGCCTCAGGAAGCTGCGCTTTGCGCTTCAAAAAAAGGCCCCGACTCCGGGGGAAGTCGGGGGCGCGGCGGCGAAGGCGTCCCCTAGCGGGGATCGTCGTTCACGTTGTTCACCGGCACAGTGTTCGCGTGGGCCGCGGTCATGCCGGGAAGTGTAGCGGGGGCACCGTGCGGCGGTCAACGCGGGCGGCTAGGCAGGGCCGGGGTGCCCCGCACCACGCCCTCAACCCGGGCCGACGCTCTTCACGGTGTAGCGGACGTGCCTCTCTCCGACCTCCACCTCGAAGGACTCGCCGACCTCGCGGCCCATCAGCGCCTTGCCGACCGGGCTGTCCTCGCTGACCTGGGTCACGCCCTCCGTGAGGGCCGTCACCTCCACGGGGCTCACGAGCTGGACCTGCATCTCACGCCCGTGCTCCCCCCCCTGCAACACGACCACCGAGCCCAAGCCCACCCGGCCCTCTTCCCCCGGCAGGGCCTCGACGACCACGGCGCGGGAGAGGATGTCCTCCAGCTCGAAGATGCGGGCGTCCATGCTGGAGAGGTCGATCTGGGAGGCTTCCAGGTTGCGGTCCTCGATGTCGCTCGTGTCGTCACGCAGGGCCGCGATGGTCTCGGTGGCGGCCTCGCGGCGCTCGCGCTCTTTTTGCAACGTCTCTTCCAGGCGCCGGTAGCCCTCCGCCGTCATGGGAATCTCTTCTGCCATGTGCCCCTCCTGTGGGTGGCCCTTCCCCGAAGCGGGAAGGGAGGCGAACGCGGCTGACCCCGCCGAAAGCGGTGGGGCGCCGTCTGCGTCACTGCCGGGTCCAATCTGACCCGCCGCGGGTGCGCCCCCTGGGAAGAAATTGCCCAAGGCCACTTTACGAAGCGGGGCGGCCAGGCCCGGGCCCCCCGAGATCAGGCGTGGGCCAACGAACGTTGCAGGAGTCCTCATCGGCGGGCCCGGTCCCCCCCGCTCTAATTCGGGAGGACACGGCGCCCCCGGCACAGGGAGCCCGTTTGAGGAGGAGACCCATGACCGACCCCACCGACCGCGACCCCACCACCGACCTCGACCCCGAGCTGGATGCCCGGCTGGACGACGACGCCACCGTGACCGGCGAAGACCTCGACCGGGACGACTGCGAGCCGAGCGACGCCGAGCTGCGCCCCGTCGGCGGCGTCAGCGTGACGGGCGCGGAGACGATGGACTACTCGCTCCCGGAGGACGACGACCCCGCCAACCAGGACACCCAGTCGAACGCGGATCTGATCCGCGACGTGGCCGAGACCGAGGAAGACTTCCCGCGCTCGGGGGACATCACGGGTGGGAAGCGTGACAGCGGCGGCAGCGACGCGCTCGCGGGTGCGGGCGTCGCCTACGACGACGGCATCGACCCCTCGATCCGCACCGAGATGCTCGACAACGCGGTGGCCTACGGGGTCGACTTCACGCCGAACAACGTCAACGACGAGCCCTCCTTCGACGACGGCACGCCCGGCAGCTTCTCCGACTTCAGCGTGCTCACCGCCGACAACCCGGAGGGCACCACCCGTCTCGCCGACCCCAGCCAGGACGCGGGCGGCGAGACCAAGGGCCCCCGCGTGGGCGGCTCGGGCGGCATCGACGGCGGCCCCCCCCGCACCCGGCCCCTGCCCGGCACGACCGAAGGCGAGTAACGCGCCCCGAACGGGGACGGCAGCCCCAACCCGTCCCCTCGTTTTTGCTCACCTCTACCGACCGTCCAGACGGTATGCTCTCTCCATGACCCGGACCCGGAATCCCGAACTTACCCGCGCGGCGCTGCTGGAGGCGGCGGGGAGGGTGCTCTCGCGGCAGGGGGCGGCGCTGTCGCTGGACGCGGTGGCGCGCGAGGCGGGGGGGAGCAAGGGGGGGGTACTCCACCACTACCCCAGCCGGGAGGCGCTGCTCTCGGCGCTGGCGCTGGAACTCATCGAGCGCTTCCGGGCGTGCGTGGAGGCGGCGCGGGCGCGGGAGGTGGCGGCCCACGGGGAGAGGCCGGGAGCGTGGCTGCGCGCGTACATCGAGGTGAGCTTCACGCCCCAGGCGGGGGAGGACGCCCTGATCGCCGCGCTCGCGCCGCTGGCGGGGCACCCCGAATTGATCGACCGGCTGCGGGAGGCGCAGGCCTTCGTGCTGGCAGAGGCGGAGGCAGACGGCCTGCCGGGGGCGCGGGCGCACGCGGTCCGCCTCGCCTGCGACGCGCTGAGCCTGGGGCCGCTGACCGGGCTGCCGGACCTGGGCCCGGGGCGGCGGGCCGCGCTGAGAGAGGAGCTGCTGGCATGGACGCGGACGTGAGCGGCGGCCCCTCCCCCGCCCCGCCCGGGCACCTCGACCCCGGGCCGGGGTGGCAGCGGCGCTACTGGGCGATCTTCACCGGGCAGGCCCTGAGCCTGACGGGCTCGGCGATGACCCAGTTCGTGCTGCTGTGGTGGATCACCGACACGACGGGCAGCGTGGGGGCGCTGGCGACGGCGGGGATGGCGGCGCTGCTCCCGCAGGCCCTCCTCGGACCGCTGGGAGGCACCTTCGCCGACCGCTACAGCCGCCGAGTGATCATGATCGCGGCGGACACGGTGAGTGCCCTGTGTATGCTCGTGCTGATTGCCCTTTTCGCCACGGGGCGGGTCGAGCTGTGGCACGTCTACACGATGATGTTCATTCGCTCCTCGATGCAGGCGTTCCAGGGCCCGGCGGCGGCGGCGAGCACGGCGATGCTCGTTCCGGCCAGCTTTCTGCCCCGGGCGGCGGGCCTGAACCAGACCCTCCAGGGGATCATGACGGTGGCCGCCGCGCCGCTGGGCGCCCTCGCCATCGGCGCCCTGCCGCTGGGCGCGGCGCTGGGCATCGACGTGGTGACGGCCCTCCTCGGCATCCTCCCGCTGCTCGTCTTCCGGGTGCCGCAACGGCGACTCGCGCGGGAGGAGCGCGCGGGCGTCTGGGCCGAGTTCCGGGAGGGGGTGCGGCTGGTGTGGCGCCACCCCGGGCTGCGGCAGCTCTACGGGGTGATGGCGGCGGTCGTGCTCGTGATCATGCCGACCTTCACGCTGACCCCGCTGCTCGTCAAGGAGCACTTCGGGGGCGGGGCGGGGCAGGTCGCCCTGATGGAGGGGCTGTCGGGCGTCGGGATGATCGCGGGCGGGCTCGCCGTCGCCGTCCTCGCTCCGCGGCGGCGGGTGGCGACCGTGCTCGTGGCCTTCGCCCTGTCGTGCCTCGCGGTCGCCCTCACGGCCCTCGCCCCGGGAGACGCCTTCTGGCTCGCGGTCGTCTGGTGGGTGGTGAGCGGCGTGACCTTCAGCTTCGGCAACGCGCCCATGACCGCCGTGCTCCAGACCGTGATTCCGAATCAGCTTCAGGGGCGGGCGCTGTCGCTGCTCTCCACGGTGATGGGGCTGGCCGGGCCCGTCGGGTTGGCGCTGGCCGCACCGCTGGGCGAGTGGCTCGGCGTGCGGGGGCTGTTCGTGGCCGCCGGGGTGCTCTCCGCGCTGGCGAGCCTGGCGGGCTTCCTCTCCCCGGCCCTGCTGCGGCTGGAGGGGACGGCGGCGGACGCGACCCGGGACGGGTCCCCGGGGCTGCCCCCGCCCATGCGGCAGACCGGGGGGCGCGGGGGAGGCTGAGGGCGGAGACCGCACCCAAACGCAGCGGCGGCCCCCCTGGGTCGCAGAGGGGCCGCCGCCGGGTCTGGGCTTACTTCAACATGGACTTGCCGTCGAAGCTCGACGGGAGGGCCTGAAGGCTCTGGGACGCGACCGCATCGGCGGCGGCCTTCGCCTCGGCGAGAAGCTCGGGGGTGACCACGGCGTCGATCCGGCCCCCCACGTTCGCGTCGGCGTTGATCTGCACGAAGGCGACCCGGGCGGCCTGCGTGCCCGCCTTCCCGGCGCCGGAAAGCACGGCCCGGCCCTGCGCGTTGGTCGAGACTTTGCCGTCGGTGTCGATCATCTCCACCCGGTTGGCCTCACTGGCAGGGTCACCCAGCAGGGCCACCAGTTGGGGGCCGGAGCTGGCGACCTGCGTGTAGAGCAGGCCGAAGTCAAAGGCATTCACGTTGATGCTCGAGCAGTTCGCGTCCGCACACGGGGCGTTCTGGCCCGACCCGCCGTTCTTGGCCGTCGCCGCCGACTCCCCGCGCTCGGAGATCACCAGCACACCCGAGGTGTAGGAGTTGTCGGGCAGCTTGGCCGTCCACACCCAGTCGCCGCGGTACGGGATGCGCGTGTCGCTCGACTCCGTGGCCGAGGCGTCGGGGTTGTAGGGGTAGGTGGTGCTCCCACCGCCGCCTCCACCCCCCCCGCCGCCGCCGCCGCCGCCGTCACCGCCTCCTGCGTTGTTCTGGTTACACGCCGCGAGACCGAGGATCAGGGCACCTGCAACAATCAGTCGTTTCACGTTGTTTCCTCCTGTGTTGGGATGGCCCAGAGTAAGCCCGACCGGCCATGATCAACGGATGTTCACGGCGGCCCGGCCCGGCCTCACCTCTGGGTGGGCACCACCGTCGGCAGACGAAGGAGCGACTGGGGGCTGACCTGCTGGACGGTGACCGCCGCCGCCGCCTCGCGGGCCTGCGCGAAGGCGGCGGTCCGGGGCACACCGAAGATGTCGTCGCCCGGCGTGCTGTCCATCTGCACGAAGGCCGCCCTCACCGTCTGCCCGGGCTGCCCCGTGACCTCCACCCACGTCCCCGGCCCGGCGATCACGGGGTTGTTCTGGGCGTTGAGGCTCACCTTGGAGTCGCTGTCGATGATGGCGAGCCGATTCGTCGGCGGCTTGGTGGTGCTGTTCTGATCGACGTACACGGCGCCGAGCTGGGCCGCGCCGTTCCCGGTGTAGGTGTTGATGACCCCGTAGCTCGCGTCGTACTGGACGGCACAGGTGTCGTCCCGGCAGAGGTACCCTAGGCCGACTCCGCCGTTTTTGGCCCGGTCCGTCGGTGCTCCGCGGTCCTTGATGCTGACGACGCCCAGGCGCTCGGAGCCGTCGGGCAGCCGCACCACAAAGGCCCAGTCGCCCAGGTAGGGCACGCGCGTATCGGTGGACTCCTCCAGGCTCGGGGCGGGGTTATAGGGGTAGGTGCCGCTGGGCGGGGGATCAACCTTGGTCTGACTCGGCCCGCAGGCCACCAATCCAAGTCCAAGGGCCAGAACACCGGCAAGAGTAGCTTGTTTCAACATCGTTCCTCCTTTGTTGGAATGACTCAGGCTACCGACCGCGCGGCGTGAGCAGCCGTTGATCATGGGCTCACGCTGCTCAAAAAATCTTCATCCTTTACAATTCTGCCGCCCTATGAGGGCCTTCCAACCTCCGGTGGGCAGGCAGTGGGGCTGGCCCACGCGCGCCGGGGCGGATGGGGCCCGCCTCCCGGGTGCGCAGGGCTCTATCCTCGGCGCATGAGCGCGCCCGCCCTCCTGTCCGCCGAACTCCACGTCGCCACCCGTCTCGCCCTGGAGGCGGGGGAGTTGCTCCGGGCGCACCTGCGGCGGGGCCTGACCGTCGAGCACAAGACGGGCGCCGACGACCCGGTGACCGCCGCCGACCGCGAGGCGTCCGATCTGATCCTGCGGGGGCTGCGCGCCGCCTTCCCGGACGACGGCCTGCTGAGCGAGGAGGCCGCCGACAGCCCCGCGCGGCTCGGCCTGGGGCGCGTGTGGATCGTGGACCCCATCGACGGCACGAAGGAGTTCACGACGGGCAGCCCCGACTTCGCCGTCAGCATCGGCCTGGCGGTGGGGGGTGAGCCCGTGCTCGGCGCGGTGTACGCGCCCGCGACGGACGAACTCTTCGCCGGGGTCGTGGGCGGCGGCGTGACGAAGAACAGCGTGCCCGTGGGCTTCAGCGACCGGAGCGCGTACGTCGTCAGCGTGTCGGACACTGAGTTCCGGCGGGAGCTGCACCGCCACACGCTGCCCGGGATGGTGCCGAGCGGGTCCATCGCCCTGAAGCTCGCGCGGATAGCGGGAGGCGAGGCGGACGTGACCTTCACGATGAGCCCGCGCAGCGAGTGGGACATCGCGGCGGGGCACGCCCTCGTGCGCGCGGCGGGCGGGGAGGTGCGGCGCCGCGACGGACGGCCCATCCGCTACAACCTCGCCCGGCCCCACGTCGAGCAGGGGCTGCTGGGAGGACGGCAAGACGCCCTGGAGTGGCTGGAGGCGGAACTCGCCGCGCGCGAGCTCCCCACCGCCCACCTCGGGCTGACGGACGCGGACCCGGCCTGGGCCGTGCTGAGGGAAGAGGACCGGGCGGCGCTGGCCGGGCACCCCGGCGTCTTCGTGCGGCACGCGGGGGGTCGCCCGCTCGCGCTGATCGTGGTGGGTGAGGGGGGCGCGGTCGAGCGGGCGGAGGGGGACGCCTTTCACCTCGAGCGGCTGACCCGGGACGTGACGCGGGCGCTGGGCACCCTCGCACCGGGGACCCTCGGGACGGCGCCCGTGGGGGCGGGGAGGGTAGACTGACGCGCATGGAGTCGGAGGGCACGGGCATCGGGTGGGGCCGCGTCACCCTCAAGCCGGTACCCGAGTTCACCCCCGCCGAGTGGAGCACCCTCTACCGCTTCTTCCGCGACCGCGAACTCGCCGACTGGAACGACGCCAAGCCGATTCGGCTTCCCGAGTGGCTCTTTCGCCGGGTGATGCTGGAGGAGGAGGCCACGGGCGAGCGCGCGGGCTTCGGGGTGCTGGGTGAGACGGGCGACCTCATCGGCAGCGCGGAGCTGTACGACCTGCGCCCCCCGCCGCCCACGACCCCGACCGTCGCCACCCTGGGGGTGATGATCGGGGTGCGCTCGCTGTGGGGCCGGGGCTACGGGCGCGAGGCGGTCACGGCGCTCCTCGCCTGGGCCTTCGCCGGGGATCAGGACGTGGGACAGCGGGGGCGGGCGAGGCCCGTGCCGCTCGCCCGGGTGCGCCTGACCACCTTCGGGCACAACCGCCGCGCCCAGCGGGCCTTTCTCGCCTGCGGCTTCCGCGAGGTCGGGCGCACGTCGAATCCCACCCGCACCGACGTTCACATGGAGATCACGAGAGGAGAGTGGCTGAATGCGCGTGCTGGTGCCTGACCTGTCTGAGTTCCGCGAGTTGCGGGTGGAGGGGGTGGAGCTGGGCTTCTTCTCGCGCGACGAGGCCCCGCCGGGGAATGCCGACGGCCTGGTCCTGTGGTTCGCCTCCCCGGGGCTGCGCCGCGAGTTGCTGGGGCGGCCCGGGTTGCGCTGGGTCCTCACCCTCACGGCGGGGATCGAGCATGTGACGCGAGAGCTGCCGCCGGGAGTCACCCTCTACAACGCCCACCGCCTGCACGACCGCGCCGTCGCCGTCCACACCGCCGCCGGGATGCTCACCGCCGCCCGCGGCCTGCACCGCTTCCGGGACGCTCAGCGGGCGGGGCGCTGGGAGACGACGATGGACCTGGGCACGCTGGACGGCAAGCAGGTCGTGATCTGGGGCTACGGGCACATCGGGAAGATTCTGGAAGAGTTGCTGACGCCGTTCGGGGCGCGGGTGACCGGCATTCGCTCGCGCACTCCGGAAGACGAACGCGACGCGGCGCTCTCCGAGGCCGACTGGGTGGTCCTCCTCCTGCCCAGCACCCCGGAGACGAAGGGCATCGTGAATGCGGAGGTGCTCGCCCGCCTGGGGCCCGGCGCGTGGATCAGCAACCAGGGGCGCGGCAACCTGATCGACACGGACGCCCTCCTCGCCGCGCTGACTTCCGGCCACCTCGGCGGTGCCGTGCTCGACGTGACCGACCCCGAGCCGCTGCCGGAGGGGCATCCTCTCTGGGCTCAGGAGAATGTCATCATCACGCCGCACATCGCCAGCACGACCGCCGACCTCGTCGCGCGGGGGGCCGAGTACACGCGCGCCTTCCTCTCGGAGATGACGGCGGGGCGCGAGCCGGAGGGGCGGGTGGAAGCGGGGCAGGCGTACTGAGGTCCAGTCACCCATCCTTGAAAACAGGGCCGCCCGTACTTGAGCTTGTCGCACTGGCGGTCGAGCTTTCAGGGCTTCAAGACAGGACGGCGACCCGCTGCCCGTCCGCCACCACCGGCAACGCCCGCTCGTGGTCCGCGATCAGCCCGCCGCCGAGCAGCCGTGTCCCGGCGTACAGCACCGCACTCTGCCCCGGCGCGACCGCGAACTGGGGCTCCCCGAACCGCAGCTCGAAGCCGTGTTCGTCGGCGTGCACCACCGTCGCCCGCACCGGCTTCGTCCGGTAGCGCACCTGCACCTCGACCTCACGCGGCAAGTCGGCGAGGTCGAGGAGGTAGTTCGCGCCCTCGGCCCTCAGACCGTTCCAGAGGCAGTCCTCGTGGTCGCCCACCCAGACGGTGTTCGTGCCCGGATCGAGGTGGACGACGTGGCGGACGCGGTGCGACCGGTACAGGCCCAGGCCCTTCTTCTGCCCCAACGTGTAGAACTGGGTGCCGAGGTGCTCGCCGACGACCTCACCGGTCTTGATCTCGCGGATGTATCCCTGGGACTGCGGCAACTGTTCGGCCACGTAGTCCTGCACCTTTCCCGGCACGAAGCAGATGTTCTGGCTCTCGGGCTTGCGGGCGGTCAGGAGGCCGCGCTCCTCGGCGATCTCGCGCACGCGCGGCTTTTCCAGCTCCCCGACCGGAAAGAGGATGTAAGGCAGG
Source organism: Deinococcus planocerae (assembly GCF_002869765.1). Classification (NCBI taxonomy): domain Bacteria; kingdom Thermotogati; phylum Deinococcota; class Deinococci; order Deinococcales; family Deinococcaceae; genus Deinococcus; species Deinococcus planocerae. Next base: position 16,831 of record NZ_PNOR01000011.1, read on the forward strand.
GCGTCACGCGGCGTGCCCCACAGGAAATACGTCTGGTCCTTGCGGGGGTCGTCGCCCCGGTGGAACTCCACGCCGCCGTTTTCTCTCTCCACCCGCTTGACGTAGTGCCCGGTCGCCACGTAGCGGCAGCCCAGCATCTTCGCCTTGCGCACCAGCTCGTCGAACTTGACCTTGGTGTTGCAGTTCACGCAGGGGTTGGGCGTGCGGCCCCGCGCGTACTCCTCGATGAAGGGCAGGGCGATATGCCGCTGGAACTGCTCGCGGTAGTCGAGGAGGTAGAAGGGCACCCCGACCTGCTCGGCCACCCGCCGCGCCTCGTAGGCCGCGTCCGGCGAGCAGCAGGTGTCGAAGGTCGCCTCCCGCTTGTCGTCCGGCCAGAAGCGCATCATCGCGCCGACGACCTGGTAGCCCGCGTCCCTGAGAAGCGCCGCCGAGACGCTGGAGTCCACCCCGCCCGACATCGCACACAGCACGCGCTCGCCCGTCATACGGCGGGGAGCTTAGCAGGTGGAGGGGGGGAGAACCGTGAGTGGGAAGTGGTTAGCGGTCAGTGGGGAAGGCGAGGAGGGCGGGACCTCGACCTCTCTCCCGCGCTCCCCTCGCTCGCAATCGTCAGAAGTCAGAAGCTGCCGACTCCTCCCAGCCGCACGCCCTCGTAGTAGGCGTAGGCGGCGCTGTAGCACGCCGGGCGGGCGTACCAGCTCTTCGCGGCGCAGATGGTCTTCATGTTGGCGTAGAAGGCGTCGTCGGTGGCGAGGCGGTTGGCGGAGGTGCGTTCGTAGACCTTGAGGTTGCGGTAGCCGAAGTCGTGGACGTTGCACGCGGGCCGGAAGTCCTCGCGGTAACCCAGGCCCAGCCCGTCGGGGGCGCTGCACCCGTCGCGCGTCCAGTCGAGGCCGGAATAGGGCAGCGCGGTGCCCGCATAGGCGCCGTACTGGCTGTTGTACCCAGTGACCGTGCCCCACGCGACGCCCTTGATATACGCCAGGCGGTCGCTGGCGAGGTCAAGCCCCCGCAGGACCGGCGCCTGCGGGCGGTCGAAGGTGGCGGGCCGCTCCCCGTACGCCTCCTGGAGGGCGGCGAGCAGGCCGGGGTCGTTGCCGTACCGCGCGAGGATTGCCTGGCTCTGCTCGTCTTGCAACTCGGGCCGGGCGGCGTAGTTGGCAGTCAGCGTGCCCTGCGCGGCAGAAGAGGTGGAGGTCGTGGGCGTCTGCCCGCAGGCGGCGAGGGTCAGGGCGAGGGCGGCGGCAGCGAACGGGGTGAGCTTCATGCGCGTCTCCTGGAGGGCCGCGGACACGGCGCCGGATCAACTCGCCCGGGCCGTCCCCACGCTGTACTGAAATGACATGCACAGTCTACATAGGGGGCGGCGCGGTCAACATGAAAAACCGCCCACCCACGGGGGGCAGGCGGCCTCGGCGGGCGCGGAAGAATTACTTCCGGGCGGCCTCGATCAGGGCGGGAACGATCTGGTTCACGTCCCCGACGATGCCGTAATCGGCGACCTTGAAGATGGGGGCCTCGGCGTCTTTGTTGATGGCGACGATGTACCGGCTCTTGCCCATGCCGCTGAGGTGTTGCACGGCGCCGCTGACCCCCAGCGCCACGTACGCCTTGGGCTGCACCGTCTTGCCCGTCTGCCCGACCTGCTCGGCGTAGGGCCGCCAGCCCGCGTCCACGACCGCGCGGGTCGCGCCCACGCCCGCGCCCAGGCGGTCGGCCAGCCCCTCCACGTAGAGGCTGAAGTTCTCGGGGTTGCCCACCCCGCGTCCGCCCGTCACGATCACGTCGGCCTCAGTCAGCGCCACACGGCTCGTCTTCTCGACGCTGCGCCCCGTCACCTCGACGCGCGGGGCGGGGAGGTCGAGTTCCACGTCGTACTGCTCCCCGGCGGCGGCCAGCGGGGCGGCGGGGGCGAAGGCGCCGGGCTTCACGCTCACGACGACGACCGGGCCCTCGGCCTCGACGGTCTCGGTCACCCGGGCGAGGTAGGTGTACCGCTGCGCCTGAAGGGCCGCGCCCGTGCTCGCCAGGTGGATGGCGTCTTCCAGGTAGGGGGCGTCGAGCCGCACGGCGACGCGGGGGGCGTACTCGCGGCCCGAGCGGCTCCCGCCGATGATGACGGTATGCGCCTCGCCCTCCTGCGCGATCTGGGTGGTCGCGGCGGCCCACAGCTCGGTGTTGTAGGTGGCGAGCGAGGGCAGGTCGGCCACGAGGACCTGATCGGCCACGGCGGCGGCGGCGTTGGCGATCTCCGTGGTCCCCTGGCCGAGGACGAGGACGGTGACGGGGCCCTCCCGCCCAGACTCACGGGCGGCGGTGACCATCTCCAGGGTGGACTTGGCGAGCTTGCCGCCCGCGTGTTCGGCGACGATCAGGATCATGCCAGCACCTTCGCTTCGTTACGCAGGAGGTCGAGGAGTTGCTCGGCGGCGGTCTGCGGGTCCTTGCCGTCGATCATCTTGTTCAGCCGGGCACGCGTCTGAATCTCGGCGTTCACCACGCGGACGGTCGGCTGCACGCCGTACTGCTCCAGGCTGTCCTTGCGCAGTTCCTTGCGCTTGGCCTTCATGATGTTGGGCAGGGTCGGGTAACGCGGCTCGTTCAGCCCCTGCTGGGTGGTCACGACGGCGGGCAAGGAGGCGCGGAAGCTCTCGTTGCCGTCATCGACATCGTGGCGGCCCGTGAGGCTGTCGCCTTCCACCCTCAGCTCGTTCGTCCAGGTGAGCTGCGGCCACCCGAGCCGTTCGGCGGTCGCGGCCCCGAGCGCCTGGCTGTCCCAGTCGGCCTCCTGCCCGCCGACGAGGATCAGGCCCGCGCCCTCCGCCTGCGCCACCTGCGCGACGATCCGGCTCAGCGCGATGGGATCGAGTTTTTCGTCCGTCTCGATGTGGATGGCGCGGTCCACCCCCATCGCCAGGGCGGTGCGCAGCGCGTCTTCCACCCGCTTGGGACCGACGGCCAGCGCCACGATCTCCTCGACGCTCGCGCCGCCCTCGCGCAGCCGCAGGGCTTCCTCCACGCCGTACTCGTCCATGCCGTCGATAACGAGGGTCGTGCCCTCCAGGTCGACGCTTCCGGCATTGATTTTGACGCGGGCCTCCGCGTCGGGCACTTGCCTGACCAAAGTGAGAATCTTCATGGGGCCTCCGTAAGAATATCCCTGGAGCCGCCGCCGTCCTCGGCCCGGCTCGCTCCGGCAGCGTCAAGAATTAAACCGGGTGTAAGTTTAGCAGGCGGCGTGAGGGTGCGCCAAGGCCGAATTCTCCCGCCGCCCCGCACGTTCCCCGTGACTGGACAGCCCTCCCCCGGCGGCTTCCCCCGACCTGACGCGTGTCTGTCCGGTTCCTAAAGTCGCCGCGAAACACATGAGGACGCTCGCTCATCTTGGGCGGTCAGGCTACGGGCGAGATGAAGAAGCTTCTGGCACTCACGATCAGCGCGGGCCTCGCCACGGCAGGCGCGCAAACCCTCGGGGCCGGTTTCAGCACGGGCGGCGGGATCGAACTCGGCCTGACGGGCGGGTACGCCAACGGCCTGAGCGGCGAGGCGTTCGTCCACGCGCCCAACCTCGCCGGGCCCTTCGGGCTGAAGGTGGGGGCGAGCCTCACGCGCCCCAGCGACGCCCTGAACGACAACGCCTCCTTCACGAACACGGGTACGGACGCCGACCTGACCTTCGGCGACTTCAAGAATGCCTTCGGCGCCACCGAGTCGGGGAGCCACACCGTCTTCAGCCTCGACGGCACCTACGACGTGGGCGAACTGACCCCCGGCGTGGGCGCGACCCTCTACGCGGGCGGGCGCTACGGGCTCTTCCGCAGCAGCACCTCCTTCGAGGGCGACACGACCACCTACTCCAGCAACGCGTTCGGCATCGGCGCCGGGGTGATGGTGGACTACGCCCTCGCCGGGAACCTGAGCCTCGTCGGGGACCTCGGGGTCGACCAGTTCTTCAAGTCGGCGATCAACGTCTCCAACGGCGACTCCATCGCCACCAACGACCCCAGCTACAGCGGGTTCGACAACCTCTTCGTGCGCCCCGGCACCGTCTTCAAGGCGCGTATCGGCATCAAGACCACCTTCTGAGCCCCGTCTCCCCCGGCACCCTCACCCCTCGCGGGTGGGGGTGTTCTGCTGTCCGGCCTCCAGCAGCGCCTGAAGCTGCGAGAAGGCCGCCACCACGCGCGGAAATCCCAGGTAGGGAACGCACAGCAAGAGGGCCTCGCGTACCTCCCGCTCGCTGGCCCCGGCCCGCAGGGCGCCGCGCAGGTGCGTTCGTAGCTCGGTCGGGCTGCCCAGCGAGACGAGCAGGGCACAGGCGACCAACTCCTTGGTTTTCAGATCGAGACCGGGCCGCTCGTACACCGTGTCGTAGGCGAAGTCGCGCACGTAGCCCATCAGGTCGGGGTCGAGGGCTGCGAGCCGGGCGAGGATGCGCTCCTCCTGCGCCCCGAAGATCGCCCCCCGTGCCGAGCCGTGTTCTTCCCGTTCCGCCTCGTCCCGCCGCTCGTCCGTCATGGGCGGCAGCGTAACAGGCCCCGTTCCGGACGTGCGGAGACGCGGGCCTGTCGGGGAAGAGACCTCACTTCTTGATCGCCCTGAGCACGGCGGGGGTGAGGTCCGTCGTGGCGGTGTTGGCGTACACGACGAGACTCGACTGGGCGGCGACGCGGCGGTCGAGGACCACCGTGAAGCCGCTGCCCTTGGCGACGTTCGCCACGGTGGTGTTGATCCGGCCCGCCAGGGGCCTGAATTCGGTGTTCAGCCGCTGCTGGTGGCTCTGCTGGGTGCTCAGGAAGTCCCGCTGGGCCTTCTGGGCGGCCTGGATGTCGGCGGGGCGGCGCGAGGTGTTCGCCCGGGAAATCAGTTGCTGGAGCTTCGCCTGCTTGCCCCTCAGGTCGGCGTCGACCCGCTTAGTGAGGCTGAGGTACGCGGCGCTGCCGGGCAGGGCGGCGACGACCTGCTGCACGTCCACGATGCCCACCCGGGCGCGGGTTTGCGCGGCGTGCGGCACGGTGGCGATCAGGGCCAGGGGCAGGATGAGGAGAAGGGGTTTCATCGGAAGTGGGCTCCTCTCGGTGGGGGGCAAGGGGTTCAACCAGAAACCCCCGCGCTCAGGCGGGGGCCGTCTCAGGCGGCGCCGCTCAGGGCTTGAGGGCCTTGAGGGTCGCGTCGGTAAGGTCGGTGGTGTTGTCGGCGTAGACCACCAGACCGCTGCGGGCGGCGACGCCCCGGTCCATGATGATGCTGTAGCCGTTCGCCCGGGCGGCGGTGTTCACGGCGGCGTCCACGGCCTTTTCCACGGCGTCCGTCTTGGGCTTCATCTGGTCCTGGTAGGACTTGGCCTTGGCCTGAAGGGTGGAGACGCGGGTGGTGCGGTTTTGCTTCTCGGCGGCGGTGGCCTGCGCGCCCTTGGCGTCGATGGTCTGAATCTGCTTTTCGAGCGCGGTGAGTTCGGTGTTCGCCCGCTGCTGGATGGTCTGGATGTCCTTGTCGTTCGGGTGGGCGGCCAGCACGCGCTGCACGTCCACGAAGCCGATCTTTTGCGGGGTGGTCTGGGCGTGCGGGGCGAGGGTGCCCAGGCCGAATGCGGCCACGACGGCGAGAGGGGCGAGCGCCTTGGCGTTCATCTTCATGGCGGGCAAGCTAGCACGGGCCTTTCTGAGCCGAATGAAGCTCTTCACAGTCCACTCACACCTCGCATCAGCCCCGAGTCAGTTCGTGTGGGGCGCCGGAGGGGTAAGGTTGGGCCATGCTCGTACGCGACTGGATGACCCCGGGGCCCCTCACGGTCACGCCCGACACGACGGTGATGGACGCCCTGCGGCTGCTCAAGGAGGGGGGCTTTCGCCGCCTGCCCGTGATGGAGGGAGGTCGCCTGGTGGGCATCACCACCCGTAAGGACCTCAAGGACGCCATGCCGAGCCAGGCCACCACCCTGAGTGTCTGGGAGCTCAACTACCTGCTGAGCAAGCTCACCGTCTCGGAGATGATGGCCCGGCCCGTAATCACCGCGCAGGAGGACGAGTTCCTCGAAGACGCGGCGCTGCGGATGCAGGAGTACGGGGTGGGCGGTCTTCCGGTGCTCGACGACGGCGCGAGGCTGTGCGGCATCCTGACGGTCAAGGACGTGCTGCGCGCCCTGACCGACATCCTGGGCCTGCGGGAGGGGGGCACGCGCCTGACCCTGGAGATGCCCGACACGCCCGGCAGCCTCGCCCGCGCGGCGGGAGCCGTTTTGCCCAGCAACATCATCAGCGTCGCCACCTCGGGCCAGGATGCCCGCGGGGGCCAGCCCCGCCGCCGTTTCGTGATGCGCGTGACGGGTGAGGGCGTGCGCGACGTGAAGACGCGGGTGCGCGAGGCCGGAATCGACGTGGTGGATTAGCGGGGTGGGGGCGCAAGCCCACCCACCGCAGCCCCCGCCCTCTTCGGCGAGGCATCCGGGAAAGGCCCCGGAGCCGATGTCCCCTGCGTGCCGCGGTGGTGGCAAGGGCGTGAAAGTAGGCATCACCAGGAGAAGTCAGCAATGACGAAGCCCCGCTCGGAGCGGGGCCTTCCGTGGTGGGTCGTATAGGACTTGAACCTATAACCCGCTGATTAAAAGTCAGCTGCTCTACCGATTGAGCTAACGACCCGGCGAGCTGGCCCGCCTCGTGGGGCGTACTCAGCGGGCCTGAGTATAGGGAGCCCCCGGAGAGGGTGTCAACGCGCCCGGCTCAGCGTCCCCGGTTCGGTGGCATGGGGGGCAGCTTGGGGGGCTTCATTCCCCCCGGCAGCCCTTTTCCCCCCTGCCCGCCGAGACGCTGGAACATTTTCATCATGTCCTTCATCTGCTCGTGCATCTTCAGCAGACGGTTGATGTCCTGCACTGTGTGGCCGCTGCCCGCCGCGATACGCTTGCGGCGGCGCCCGTCGATGATCTTGGGGTTGCGGCGCTCCTTGGCCGTCATGGAGGAAATCATCGCGTCGATGCGCTGAATCTGCCCCTCATCCACGTTGAAGCCCTCGGGCAGCGCGCGGCTCATGCCGGGGATCAGCTTGATCAGGTCACCCAGGGGACCCATCTTGCGAATCTGGCGCAGTTGAGTCAGCAGGTCTTCGAGGTCGAGATCGCCCGGCTTCTTGACCTCCATCGCCTTGAGGTCGGCCTGCTGGGCGCGCTCGATCAGCCCCAGCACGTCGCCCATGCCCAGGATGCGGCCCGCCACCCGGTCGGGGTAGAAGGGCTCCAGCCCGCTGAGCTTCTCGCTCGTGCCCGCGAAGTAGATCGGCTTGCCCGTCACGCTGCGCGCGGATAAGGCCGCCCCGCCGCGCGCGTCGCCGTCCATCTTCGTCATGATCAGGCCCGAGAGGTGCACCCGCTCGTCGAAGGTGCGGGCGATGTTCAGCGCCTCCTGCCCCGTCATCGCGTCCACCACGAGCAGCGTCTCGGTGGGCGCCAACTCGGCCTGGAGGGCAGCGAGCTGGTCCATCAGCGCCTCGTCGATCTGAAGGCGGCCCGCCGTGTCCACGATCACGAGGTCGCGGTAATCGGTTCGCAGGGACTCGTCGAGGCGGCGCTTCGTCTCCTGGGGCGTCTCGCCGTCCTGCACCTTGAGGACCGGGACGCCCACCTGCTTGGAGAGCACTTCGAGCTGGTCGCGGGCGGCGGGGCGCTGGGTGTCGGCGGCGACGAGGAGGACGCGGCGGCCCTTGCCCTTGTAGAAGGCGGCGAGCTTACCCGCGCTCGTGGTCTTGCCCGCGCCCTGGAGACCCACCATGAACCACACGTTGCCGTCGGTCTTGATGGTGGGCTGGGCCGCTTGCCCGCCGAGCGTCTCGATGAGTTCGTCGTGCACGAGTTTGACGACCGTCTGCCCAGCGGTCAGCGAGCCCGCGACCTCCTGACCGACGGCCTTCTCGCTCACCCTGCCGACGAACTCCTTGGCGACGTTGAAGTTCACGTCCGCTTCGAGGAGGGCCATGCGAATCTCGCGCATGGCGGCCTTGACCTGTTCGCCGGTGAGTTTGCTCTCCCGTCCTACGCGGTCGAGGATGTCCTGCAACTTGTTCCCCAGCGCCTCAAACATAGGGGGAGGCTAGCACGGGGGCTTGATGGGCTTGGTGTAGCTTGCACGGATGGATTTACTCCTGATCCGCCACGCCCAATCCCTGAACAATCATCTGACGGGAGCGCTGGATTACGCGGTAAGGCGGCAGGCAGACCCACCACTAACGGAGTTGGGGCGACAGCAGGCTTCACGGCTGGCGAGTTGGGCGGCCCGCGACCCCTTCTGCCAGCGCATCACGCACCTCCACACGAGCCTCACGACTCGCGCAGTGCAGACGACTGCGCCGCTCGCCCAAACGCTCGGCTTGAACGTTCACGGCCTCGTCGAAGCCTACGAGTGCGGTGGGTTGAATACCGGCCTGGAGGGAGGATTTACACCCGTTATGGGTCGCGATCATGTCTCGCTTCTGGCGGACTGCCCGGTCCTCGTGTGGCCGGAAGAGCTTCACGGTCAGGCCTGGGGGGGTGGATGCGAACCCTGGGACCACGCGGGCTTCGCCAAAAGGGCGGTGAGCGTGGGTCGTCACCTGCGGAAGGCTGCCGATGAAGCCGATGTAGTCGCCCTGATCACCCATCACGATTTCGCGCAGCACCTGATCGCGGAGCTGCTGGGCCTACCCGCGCTGCCTGGCAAGGCGCTGACGTTCCGGCTGAACAACACCGCGACGGCACATCTCGAACTGAACGCTGATTCAGGCGCCCGAGCGGTGCACTGGATCAACCGCACCTGTCACCTGACGCCGGACCATCTGACGCTTTGACCCTGCCCCTCCACCCCGCTGCCACCTAACGCCCGTTAGCCTCCCCGCGCTAGACTCGGGCCATGAACAAAGCCGTGATCGTCTCGGCGTCGCGCACGCCGACGGGGAAGTTTCTGGGGGCTCTGGCGGACGTGACCGCCGTTGAACTCGGCACGACCACCCTGCGGGAGACGTTGCGCCGCTCGGGCATTCCCGCCGAACTCGTTGAGGAAGTCATCATGGGGCACGTCGTGCAGGCGGGGTGCGGGCAGAACCCGGCGCGGCAGGCGGGGCTCAAGGCGGGCCTCTCCAACGAGGTCGGTGCCCTGACGGTCAACAAGGTGTGCGGGTCGGGCCTGAAGGCCGTCATTCTGGCGGCGCAGGCGATTCGCGCAGGCGATCAGACGATCATGCTGGCGGGCGGCATGGAGTCCATGAGCAACGCGCCGCACCTCCTCCCGCAGGCGAGGAAGGGCTACCGCCTGGGGCACGCGCGGGTCCTCGACGCCAACACGCACGACGGGCTGTGGTGCTCCATCAACGACGAGGGCATGGGCCTGACCGGCGAGCGGGTGGCCGAGAAGTACGAGATCGGACGAGAGGCACAGGACGCCTACGCCACCCAGAGCCACCAGCGGGCGGTCGCCGCGCAGCAGGGCGGACGATTCAGCGACGAGATCGCGCCCGTGACGGTCAAGGGTCGCAAGGGTGACGTGATCGTGGACACCGACGAGGGGCCGCGCGCCGACACGAGCCCCGAGACGCTGGGCAAGCTCAAGCCCGCCTTCAAGAAGGACGGCACGGTGACGGCGGGCAACGCTCCCGGCCTGAACGACGGCGCCTCCAGCCTTCTGATCATGTCAGAGGAAGCGGCGCAGGCACACGGGCTCACGCCGATGGCCGAAATCACTTCCTACGCCACGGGCGGCCTCGCCCCCGAGTGGGTAATGATGACGCCCGTGCCCGCCACGAAGAAGCTGCTGGAAAAGAGCGGCATGGGCGTGAACGACGTAGACCTGTGGGAGCTGAACGAGGCCTTTTCCGTTCAAAGCCTCGCCGTCCAGCACGAGCTGGGGCTGGACCCCGAGCGGGTGAACGTGAACGGCGGGGCGGTCGCGCTGGGGCACCCCATCGGCGCAAGCGGCGCGCGCATCCTGGTCACGCTGCTGCACGCCCTGCGGCAACAGGACAAGGAGACGGGCGTGGCGACCCTGTGCATGGGCGGGGGCAACGGGCTGGCCCTCAGCGTCAAGCGGCTGAGCTAAAGCGGAGTAGGCTGAGCCCCATGACGCAAGGCAGCACCCCGACCCTGTGGGTCATCCAGAGCCGTTACCTCAAGAGCGGGGACGACCTCGCCGCCGTCACGCCTCGGCACCGCGCGTGGCTCGACCAGCATTACCGCTCGGGCCTCTTCCTCGTGTCGGGCCGCAAGGTGGACGGCACGGGCGGCGTGCTGCTCGCCCAGGCGGAGAGCCAGGAGCAGTTGGAGGAAGTCTTCAAGGACGACCCCTTCGTGCTGGAGGGCTGCTCGGAGTACACGTACACAGCCTTCACGCCGGTGAAAAGGGGCCGCGCGGTGACGCTGGACGGCGTGCCGCTGGTGGAGTGAGGAAGGATGTACCTCGCCTTCTCACCACCTGACTTTTCACCTGAAGCCAGCGAGCAACACCTTCAACTTTGGCAATTCGAAGAGGTTGAAGCCCTCCAAGCATGGCTGGAATCCGAGGGGTGGGATGGAGTACTCACTGACGCGGAGTCTATGTCACGCCAAGCCTTTCTAGAACGGGCAGAGAGTCTTCTGTCAAGCCTCATCTCTCCTCCTATGATCGACCTAACGTGGGTTAAGACAGGTTGGCAGCTTAACGATAACTGGGATGACGTGACGCTTGTGGGTGAGGGTCAGGGAACTTGGCTGGCAATTCACTGGTTTACTACCGCTTGAGCAGTTGGAAGGAATACCTATGAAATTCGGAGTCATCGGAGCAGGTCAAATGGGCGCGGGCATCGCCCAGGTCGCCGCCCAGAGCGGCTTTACCGTCACCGTGCAGGACATCAAGAACGAGTTCCTGTCGCGTGGGCAGACGACCATCGAAAAAAGCCTCGCCAAGCTGCACGAGAAGGGCAGGCTGACGGGCACGCCGGAAGAGGTGCTGGGCCGCCTCACCTTCACCACCAATCTTCAGGACTTCGCGGACTGTGACCTCTTGGTGGAAGCGGTGGTGGAGAACGAGGCGGTCAAGGCCGACCTCTTCCGGCAACTCGGCGGCATCGTCAAACCCGAGGGCATCCTGGCGAGCAACACGTCCTCCATCCCCATCACCAGCCTCGCCACGGCGAGCGGGCGGCCCGAGCGGTTCATCGGAATGCACTTCATGAATCCGGTGCCGCTCATGCAATTGGTGGAGGTCATTCGCGGGTACAGCACGTCGGACGAGACGGCGCAGAAGGTGACCGAGGCGGCGCGGGCAATGGGCAAGACGCCCGTCGAGTGCAACGACTACCCCGGTTTCGTCTCCAACCGCATCCTGATGCCCATGCTGAACGAGGCCATCCAGTGCGTGATGGAAGGCGTGGCCGAGCCGGAAGCCATCGACCAGATCATGAAACTCGGCATGAATCACCCGATGGGGCCGCTGACGCTGGCGGACTTCATCGGGCTCGACACCTGCCTCAGCATCATGGAGGTGCTGCACAAGGGGCTGGGGGACGACAAGTACCGCCCCTCTCCCCTGCTCAGGAAGATGGTGCAGGCGGGGCTGCTGGGGCGCAAGAGCGGGCGCGGGTTCTACACGTATTGACGCTTCTCTGAAAGAACGAGGCGGGCCGTGAGCAGCACCCGCCTCGTCCTCATTCAACGTCCTTGCGAGTAATACTCCGCGTTCGGGACGAAGCCGAGGGCACTGCTCACGCGGTTCGTCAGATTGAACATGCCGATCACCTGCACGAGTTCCATGATCTGGTGGTCGCCCAGGCCCGCGGCGCGCAACGGCGTCAGGTCGGCCTCCGTAACCTCGGCGGGGCGCAGGGTCAGTTTTTCGGCGTACTCGCACAGGGTCCGCTCGCGCTCGGTGAGGTCCGCTTGGCGCCAGTTGACGGCCACGGCGTCGGCCCCCAGGGGATCGCCAGAGTAGACGCGCAGGGCCGCCCCGTGAGAGACGGCGCAGTACACGCAGCGGTTGGCGGCGCTGACCACCACGGCCACGAGTTCGCGCTCGGCGTTGCTCAGGAAGCCCTCCTTGTTCAGCAGCAGGTTGAAGTAGTTCCACCATGCCAGGAACTGCTCGCCGTTCACCGCCTGCGCCCGGAAGACGTTGGGGACGAAGCCGATGTTGGCCTCGGCCTTGGTCCACAGCTTGCGGACGGCCTCGGGCACCTGGGCCTCGTCGGGCACGGGCAGGAAGGAGAGACGTGGGGCCGCTTTGGTGTCGTTCGTCCGGGTCATGGGGGCAGCTTAGCCGTTCGGCGCAAATGCGCCCACGGAGCGGCGGGCAGGCGGGTAAGGTGAGGCATGAACGACCCGCGAGAGGACCGGAGCCTGGAGACCCCGCACGGGGTGGTGCCGCCCCGTCCCGACCGATTCGTCGGACCGCTGCCCCCCAACGTGGTGGTCTACACCTGGAATCTGCTCCTGTCCCAGGGCGTGGGGCTCGATCGCCTGGGTGCCTACGCGGTCACGGCCCAGGGCCGCACCGTATATCTGCCGGGGCCCCACGGCAGGGAGGGTCCGCGAGGGCTGAGCGTGAGGCAGGGCCGGGTCAGCCTCGACGGCACCGACGAGCGCGGCCAGCGGACGCTGCTCCCACACCTCATCCCCGCCTCGGTGGATCTGTACCTCTGCGTCTCGGGTGATTGAGGGCCGCTGCGCCGGGGGTCCCCAGGTGCCGCGGGCCCTGGCGACGGAAAACGGAAGGCAGGCGCCCTGGCTCTCGCTCGGGCGCCTGCCTTCTCGAAGGTGGACGAAGAGATTCAAACGGCCCGTCTCCGGGCCCAGGCGGCGCTCAGCCAGCCCACATGCTGCGGGAACCGTCGGCCTGACTGGTCCCGGCCCCCTGATTGACGGAACCGTCTACCGACTTCGCCGAGGCGCTCCCCAATACCATCACCGCGACGAGCAGAAACAGGAACTTCTTCACTCTTCACCTCCCCAGGTGTTAGATAGTCGGCATTTTGCGCGATGCCCGAAAGGCGGTGGGCGCAAATATGCACCTCATCGTTAATCTTAGCTTGGCCTTGGACTCACTTGTTACTCATTTCCGTGGGCCTCCCTGGAAGGCCGGCAGGAGGCGGGGCTGACTTGCCGCCGCCCTGGAACTTCGGCGGCACTGGCCCCGTACCCTTTGCCGGTATGAGTCTCGCCTTTCTCGTCTTCCTGATCGCGTGGATCGTCGGCATGATCGGCACCTTCGTGCCCGCCGTGCCCGCCACGGTCATCATCTTCGCCGGAACGGTCGCGGCGACCCTGATCAACGGGTTTCAGGTCTGGCCCGACCTGCCCTTCTTGCTCACCTTCGCGGTCATCACCTTCCTGATCAGCATGGTGGACAACGTGGCCTCGGCGTGGGGGGCGCGGCGCTACGGCGGCAGCAAGCAGGCGGGGTGGGGAGCCCTGATCGGCGGGGTGGTGGGCCTCTTCCTGCCCTTCGGGCTGATCGTCGGGCCGCTCGCGGGGGCGCTCGTCGCGGAGCTGTTCGTGGTCCGCAAACCCGTCCTGGAGGCGACCCGCGCCGCCTGGGGCACGTTGATCGGCCTGCTGACCGGGCTCGCCGCCAAGCTTGTGCTGCACCTGTTGATCGGCCTGTACGAACTGTGGCGGCTGTGGGACCCGAGCCGGAGCATCTTCGGGTGAGGAAAGGGGACCGGGCGCGGAGTCCGGTCCCTAAAAGATTCCGGCCAGCAGGGGCCCGAAGCCCACCAGCGTCAGGAGCAGCGCGGGCACGAGCGGCGTCAGGGTGCCCAGGAGCGCGCGGCGGCGGCTGCCCGTCAGCTCGCGGAAGCCCCGGTAGGCCAGGACGAACTGCGCCAGGGTGGCGAGCACGGTGAGCAGGATGGACACCCGGGAGAGCCCGGACTGGCCCACCGCCCGCAGGGCCGCCCGCTGCACGTCGATGATTTCGGTGCCGGGGGCAGGGTCGGGCAACGCTGGCCCCGGCAGCACGAGCGACAGGACGATCAACGGCAGGAGCAGCGGCGGCAGCAGGGCGAAGGTCGCCCCGTACACCTCCGCCGCGCGGCCCCCACGCCCGGCGCCCAGAAACCCCAGCCCCGCCATCAGGGCGTACCCGAACACGGTCAGAAAAAGGGTGCCGAACGCGTTCGTGGCGTGGACGAGCGGGCCTCCCCCGCCTCCCCCCAGCCCCACCGTGGGCCGCACGAGCAGCGCGTACAGCACTCCGGACAGCAGGGCGGCCAGAAAGACCGGGGCGAGGTAGCGCCACGCCCTCGGCTCGCTCGCGCCCAGCCGCCGGAAGAAAGCCCCCGGCCCGCTCAGCAGTTCGGCGGGAAGCGGCGCGTCCGGCGGCGGGGGCGGGGTGGGGGCACGGTCACGGCGGGCCATAGGCCCTACTGTAGCCGCGCGAGCTCAGCGCCCGGCCCACCACCACCACACCAGCCCCACGGCGAGGGCGTAGAGGGCGAGCATAAGGAACAGGCCCCACCCGCTGCGGGCCAGCCGGGCGGGCTGCGCGGCGGCCCGGATACGCGCGTCGGCGAGGACCTCCGGCGGGATCAGCCGCAGGGCCAGCCACAGCCCGGCGGGCACGATGAGGAGGTCGTCAAGCTGCCCGAGCACCGGGATGGGGTCGGGGATCAGGTCGATGGGGCTCAGGGCGTAGGCGAGGACGAGCAGGGCGAGCGCGCGGGCGGGCCAGGGGGTGCGCGGGTCGCGGGCGGCGAGGCTCAGGGCGAGGAGGTCGGCCCCCAGGCGGCGGGCAAACGCGCGCAACCGGGCGAGCATGGAGGCGCTACCGCAGCACGCCGCGCACGTCGGTGATCGCCTGCTGCACGGCGGGCAGGGTCAGCGACGCCGCGACCACGCCGAAGAGCACGACGGCCACGAAGGCGGCGCTGAGCCAGGGGCCGGGGGCCGAGCGTTCCTGGGGGTCGGGTCTGGGCGTGAGCCACAGGTGCAGCACGACGAGCACGGCGGTCCCGAACAGCCCCGCCCCGACGGCGAGGGGCACGGCGACCCCCGGGTTGCGGAGCATCTCCGACGCCCGGCCCGTGTCGCCCAGGTCGCGGCCCGCGAGCAGCGCCCCCGCCGCCACCGCCAGGGTGTTGTTCAGCGCGTGGACGATCACCGCGTTCCACAGGCTGCCCGTGTGCTGGGTCACGCGGGCGAGCGCGTACGCGAGGGGCAAGATCCCCGCCACGCTCGCCGGGACCCCGTGTGCCACCGCGAAGGCGAACGAACTCGTCAGGGCCGCCACCGTGAAGCCCGCCGCCCGCTCGTGCCCGCGCATCATCAGGCCCCGGAAGGCGACCTCCTCGGCAAAGGGCACGAGCAACCCCGCCGCAAGGAGCAGCGCCCACAGGTCGGCCCCCTGGCTCAGAAACTGCGGGATGGCGTCCGCCCCCTGCGGCCACAGCGCCACGAACACGAGCGCGAAGGCCCGCGAGGCCAGGAACGCCACCACGAAGACGCCCACCGCCAGCCCCCACGAGGGCGGCGTGCGCCAGCGCGGATCGCGCACCAGGACCGCCAGCGCGGGTCGAAAGAAGATCAGCCCCACCAGCACGGTGCCGACGAAGGCCCCCAGCAGCGCCGTCCCCAGGGGCAGCCGGGCCGCGATGAGCAGCGCGGAAACGACATTCTGGGTGACCAGCAGCGTCAGGGCCGCGCGGTTGCCGTCCACCGCGCGCACGCCCCGCACGGGCGCGACGGGAACCGGGTCGGGGCTGGGGAAGGTGGGGGCGTCCGGAGCCGTCATGGGGGTCAGCCTAGCGCGCGGCGGCGGGGAGGCACCTCATTCGGAAGGAGGAGGACCCTCACGCCGTCAGCACCCGGATCGCCTCCTCCAGCGCCTCGTCGCCGACCTGATGGTGCAGCACGAAGCGCACCGAGTCGGGGCCGAGGGCGCTCGCCAGCACCCCCGCCTCGGCCCACTTCGCGGCCTGGGCGGCGGCATCCGGTATCCGGACGTAGATGATGTTCGTCTGCACGGCGGCGAGGTTCACGCTGTACCCCGCGTTGACCAGCGCCTCGGCGAGGACCCGGGTGCGGCGGTGGTCCTCCTGCAACCGGGCCGGGCCGTCCCGCACGGCGACCAGCGCGGCGGCGGCGAGCACCCCGGCCTGCCGCATCCCGCCCCCCATCATCTTGCGGTAGCGGTGGGCCTGGCGCATCTGCGCGGCGCTTCCCAGAAGCACGCTGCCCACGGGCGCCCCCAGCCCCTTGGAGAGGCACACGCTCACGGTGCCAAAGTGCCGGGTGATCTCCGAGACAGGCACGCCGAGCGCGGCGGCGGCGTTGAAGACCCGCGCCCCGTCGAGGTGCAGGGGCAGGCCCTCCTCGTCGGCGACCGCGCGGACGGCGGCGAGCACGTCGAGCGGAATCACCGTGCCGCCCGCCTTGTTGTGGGTGTTCTCCAGGCTGATCAACCCGGTCGGGGACTGGTGGATGGAATGCCGCACGGCGAGCCGGACGCCCTCCGGGTCGGGCACCCCCAGCGGCGCGGGCACGAAGCGGGGCACCACGCCCGAGAAGGCCGCCATCATGCCGAGTTCCCACTCGTAGATGTGCGAGCCCTCCGCGCAGATGACCTCCTCGCCACGTCGGGTATGCAGGGCGATGGCGACCTGGTTTGTCATCGTGCCGCTGGGCATATAGAGGCCCGCCTCGAAGCCGGTCAGGCGGGCGACCTCGGCCTGAAGCTGGTTGACGGTGGGGTCCTCGCCGTACACGTCGTCGCCGACCGGAGCCTGCGCCATCGCCTCGCGCATCTCGGGAGTGGGGGTGGTCACGGTGTCGGAGCGCAGGTCGGCCAGGACTCGGGGCAGGGTGGCGGTCATGGGGGAAATGGTACGTGGTACGCGAGCAGTGGGGCGCAGTGAGAGCCGCATTTCACCGCGAGCGTCGGTTTCAGAACAACGGGTCCTACCGAGAGCTATTCCCGCTGCGCCGCCTGCGCTCTTCCAACACGGCAGAGTTGTACGCCTCCACCTTCTGCCAGAACACCTTGTCCTGGGCCTGCGGCATCAGGTTTTGGTAGAGGTTGAGTTCCTGCCGGACGAGATTCAGATGGGATTCCGCGTTCGTTTGGGCTGCCTCGAACGCTAGGGCCAGGACTGCCACGTCTTGCCCACGCCTCTCTGCCAGCAGGCGTGCAACTACCATCAGCATCTCTCGCTGCCTACTGATCCAGACCCGAATATCCTGCACCGTCAGGGTCAGGCCAGCCGTCTCGTCGGCAAGAGGCACGTGTGACCGAATGAACGGGTTGAGCGGCGGCATGTCCAGCGGTCTGCCCATGTCCCGCCATGCCCATTCAAGGCCCAGCACTTGGCGGGAGGTATCCAGCTCAGGTTCCTCTGGGTCAAGTCCGTCGTGCAGATGGTCCAACTGCCACTCCAGCCGGAACACCTGCCACTCTCGGCGGGCAAACCATGAGGGGCGTTCTTCCAACTTAGCCAGCCGGGTCAGAACATCTTGAACGTCGCGGTGGTCCTCGTCGTCCCGGAGACCAACCAACTCCGACAGCGGAATCAACGCCTCCCCCTCCGCCGCCAGGATGCGTGCTGCTGCCAACTCCCGAACATCGGCCACCGTAAGAAACTCGTCGGGCCATCCAGCGGACACCGCCGACCAGCTCAGCTCTAAAAATGACGAGGCCATAGGGTCGAGCATACGGAGCCGCTGTCACAGCATCCCATTCCCTCTCCCCTACCCCTACCCCGCCGCCGCCTTGCGCGCCTCGATCACCTTCTTCGCCAGATGCTCGGGAAGGTCCTGGTAGCCGTGGAACTTGACGCTGAAGGCCCCCCGGTCCCCGGTCAGCGAGCGCAGGTCGGCGCTGTACGTCTGCAACTCCGACTGCGGCACCACCGCCGTCACGGTGATGACGGTGCCCTCAGGCTCCATGCCCTGCACCCGGGCGCGGCGGGTCTGGAGGTCGCCGATCAGGTCGCCCGTGAACCCTGCGGGCGCGCGGACCCGCAGCAGCATGACGGGTTCGAGGAGGGTGGGCCGCGCTCCCTCCACCGCGTTGCGGAAGGCGAGCGACCCGGCGGTGCGGAAGGCGAGGTCGCTGGAATCCACGTCGTGGTAGCTGCCGTGGGTGACGGTGACGTGCACGTCCTGCATGGGATAGCCCGCCAGCGGCCCCCTGAGCATCGCGTCGCCAACGCCCTTCTCGATGCTGGGGAGGTACTTGCCGGGAATCGCGCCCCCCACCACCGCGCTGCGAAAGGCCACACCCTCGCCGGGTTCGAGCCGGAGGTGGCAGTCGCCGTACTGGCCGTGCCCGCCCGACTGCTTCTTGTGCTTGCCCTGGGCCTGGGAGGCGGCGCGGATCGTCTCGCGGTAGGGAATCTGCGGCGCCCGCGTGTCCACGTTCACGCCGAGGGTGGTCAGCTTCTCCACCGCGATGGTCGTGTGCATGTCCCCCATGCCGGAGAGCAGGAGTTCGCCCGTCTGCCCCTCGCGGGTGAAGCTGAGCGTCGGGTCCTCGTCGAGCAGCCGGGCGACGGCGGTGCTCAGGCGGTCCTCGTCCTGGCGCGTGCGCGGGAAGAGGGCGACCGTGTGCGCCGGGTCGGGGAGGAGCAGGGGGTCGTACTCGATGGGACTCGCGGGATCGGCGAGCGTGTCTCCGGTGTGCAGCTCGGGCAATTTGGTCAGCACGCCGATCATGCCCGCCGAGAGTTCGGGCACCTCGGTGAGGTCCTTGCCGCTTACGACGTAGAGGTGGGCGGGTTTGACGTCCACCCCGCGCGTGGTGTTGCGCAGCGTCTCTCCGGGGCGGATGGTGCCGCTCCAGACGCGGATGTACGCGAGCTTGCCCACGAAGGGGTCCACGCTGACCCGCCACACGCGCGCGCTCGCCGGGGCGTCCGGGGTCGGCTCGCGCGTCTGCCCGTCCACGCCCGTCAGGGGACCTCGCCCGGAGGCGCTGCGCAGCCCGTCCACCATCAGGTCGAGGAGTTCGGGCACGCCCACGCCCGTGGTCGCGCTCACCGGAACGACCGGGTAGAGGGTGCCCGCGTGGACCGCCCGCAGGTAGGCCCCGCGCAGCTCCTGCGCGCCGAGTTCCTCACCCTCCAGGTAGCGGTTCATCAGGTCGTCGTCGGTCTCCACGATGGCGTCCACGAGCGCCTCGCGCGCCTCACGCAGGGCCGACCGCATCTCGCCGGGGAGGTCGTCCTCGGTCGCCGTCAACACGTCCACCACGCCCCGGAAATGTGGTCCCTCGCCCAACGGGAGCCACGCCGCCGCGACCGGGCCCTTCAAACTCGCGCGGAGGTCGGCGAGGACCGCGTGGAAGTTCGCCCGCTCGCGGTCCATCTGCGAGATCACGACGACTCTGGGCATGGCGAAGCGGTCGGCGGTGGCCCACACGCGCTCGGTGCCGACCTCCACGCCACTCACCGCGCTCACCAGGATCAGGGCCGAGTCCGCCGCGCGGATGCCGCCGCGAATCTCGCGCACGAAGTCGGCGTAGCCGGGGGTGTCGAGCAGGGTGAGGTCGGTGCCCCGGTGCGTCAGGCGCAGCACCCCCGTCGTGATGGAAAACCCGTGCGCCCGCTCGGCCTCGGTGTGGTCACTCTGGGTGGTGCCGTCCTCGACCCGGCCCATACGCGCCAAGGCCCCGCTCCTCACCAGCAGGGCCTCACAAAGGGTCGTTTTTCCCGCGCCGCTGTGCGCGGCAAGACTCACGATCCGAACAGGCACAGCCACCACCGAACCCTTTCTTCAGAGGAAAAAAGACGGACGAACGGCCACCGGGGCGGGGTCACGGGTTGAGGTGAGGCGAGCATACACCCGCCGCCCGGCCTCCACCCCCCGGAGTCGGAGCGCGACCGCTAAGACGCCGGCCAAGGGCGCTTTGTAACCGGACCTACCGAGTGAAGTTCCTCCTAAACAGCGGTCAGGAATGGGTTGGGCCCGAACTCAGCAAGAGGGGGAAAGTGAACCTCAGACTGCATTGGTCCCGGAATCTCCGGACTTCGTACCTACCCCACCCCGTGGAGGCTTCAACATGACGCAAGGCAACCTGATTCGTCTGTCCGACCTGTCCCAGGACCAGAGCTACGGCCTTTCCGGCGAGGGCGTGTATAACCCCACCGGCAACACCGCGTACGGCACGGGTGGCGACAAGATCGGCACCGTGCGCGACGCGATGGTGGACCCCTCGACGGGCCGCATCCGTTACCTGATCGTGGATGTGGGCGGCTGGTTCTCCTCGAAGGAAGTCCTCGTGCCCGTGGGCCACGCCCGCTTCGCCGACGACGGCGTGTACTTCGACAACCTGACCAAAGATCAGGTTCGCGACATGGGTGAGTACCGCTACGGCGAGACCTACACCGACCAGTCGTTCGAGAGTGACGAGCGTGTGCTGCGCGGCGTGGGCACCACGACCACGACCACCCAGACGACCGGGATGGACCAGACCGCCTACCGTGAGCAGGCCTTCCGCACGCCGGACCGCCTCCAGCTCCTCGAAGAGCGCCTGATGGTGAACAAGGAGCGCTTCCAGGCGGGCAGCGTCGAGATCGGCAAGCGCGTCGAGACCCACCAGGAGACCGTCAACGTCGGGCTCCAGCGCGAGGAGGTCGTGATCGAGCGTCGCGCCGTCAGCGACGCCCGCCCGGTCGAGGGCGCGGTGCTGGGTGCGTCGACCGAGACGATGCGGGTGGATCTGGAGGCCGAGCGCGCCCAGGTCGCCAAGCAGGCCTACGTGGTCGAGGAAGTCGAGATCGGCAAGCGCACGGTCACCGAGACCCAGCAGGTCACCGAGACGGTGGGCCGCGAGGTGCTGGAGGTCAACAAGACGGGCGACGTGGACCTGAACAGCGGCACCTCCACGACGACGACCACGACCACCACCGAGACCGACCGCAACAACCGCAGGAGCTGAGGGCGCCGCAGGCGCGGGCGGGGGCGACCCCGCCTTTTTTCGCTCCGGGCGCCCATTGACCGGGGAAACGGGAGGAAGGGAAACGAGTATGGACGATCAGAACCGGGAGGGGCGGTTGGTGAGCGGGGAGACCCAGACCTCGAGTACCTCGCAAGCCGCGCAGGCCGCCGAGCGCACGGTCACGACCGAGCAGGTGCGCGATCTGCGCCGGGTGGTGGACACGCTGCGGCTGCACGAGGAACGCGCGCTCGTCGAGGTGGTGCCCGAGTCGCTGGGCGCCATCACCGTTCGGCGGGTCCTGACCCAGCGTGAGGAGGTCGTGCCCATCACCCTGGGGCGCGAACACCTGGAGATCACGGTGACCGAGGGCAAGGGCGGGCGCGTCACGATGAACGGCGAGGTGCTGGAGGTGGGCCGCACCTACGAGGTGCCGCTCTACGAGGAACGCGCCGTCATCGAGAGGCAGGCGTACCCCTACAGCGACGTGGTGATCGCCAAGCAGCGCGAGACCTACGAGCAGGTCGAGCGCCTCACCCTGCGCCGCGAGGAGCTGGAGGTCGAGGACCCGCAGGGCCTGGTCCGCGACCGCCTGATGCCCGACAGCCTCGATCCACAGCCTTAACCCAGCACAGAAGGGGGACCGGAGGGGGTGTCCCTCCGGTCCCCCTTCTGTGGGTGCTCTCCGAATATGCGGGGGCGCGGCCCGTATCCTGCCTTCGGCAATGAAAGGCCCCACAGGCGAGATCATCTTGACCCCCGACGGCTCGCGCACGGCGCTGAGCCTGCGCTTCGGGGAGGCGTATGGCTCGCGGCACGGGGCGGCGGCGCACGCCCGGCACGTCTTCGTCGAGGGGACGGGCACGCATGAGCACCCGGCCCCCCGCGTGCTGGAGGTCGGCTTCGGGTTGGGGGCGAATTTCCGCGCGACCCTGGCGGAAGTTGCGCGGCGCGGCGTGCCCCTCGACTACCTCGCCTTCGAGTTCGATCCCGTTCCCGCAGGCGTGCTGCGCGAGGTGGCGGCGGGGGGTGAGGGGAGCAGGCACCCCGCGTGGCTCGCCCTCCTCGACCGCTGGGGGCAGGGGTCACCGCTCAGCGTGCAGACGGAGGCCGTCACCCTCACCGTGTCCTTTGCGGACGTACGGACCGCGCCTCTCCCGGAGAACTGGGCGACCGCCCTCTGTCTCGACGGCTTCTCCCCCGCCCGCAATCCGGAGGTGTGGACTCCGGTCTTTCTGACACGGCTGGCCCGGTCCCTCGCGCCCGGCGGGGTGCTTGCCACCTACAGCGCCGCCGGACACGTGCGCCGGGCGCTGGCGGCGGCGGGGCTGAGCGTCGAGAAGCGGCCCGGCCCTCCCGGCAAGCGCGAGTGCGTGCGGGCCGTCCGGAGGGTCTGCCCGTGAACGCCCCCCACGTTCTCGTGATCGGCGCGGGCGTGGCGGGCGCGTCTGTCGCGTATTTCGCGTCCCGGCTCGGCGCCCGGGTCACCGTCGTGGACGCGGGGCGGCACGCGGCGAGCACGGTGCCCTCGGCTCTCGTCAACCCGGTGCGCGGCCAGTCGGGGGCCGTGGACGAACGCGCGGTGGAGGGACTGCGCCTGACGTGGGCGCTCGTGGACGGGTTGGCGGAGGCCGGGTGCCCTGTTCCCCACGGGCGGGTGGGCGTGCTGCGGCCCGTGCCGGACGGGCGGGCGCGGCAGAAGTTTGAGCGTCACCTTCCCCCGGAGCTGCCTCATGCCTGGCTCGCCCCGGAGGAGGTGCCTGTTCCCCTCGCCCCGGGGTGGGAGCACGCCCTGTGGCTGCCGGAGGGCGGCTGGCTCGACGGGGCGGCCTTCACGGCGGGGCTCCTCGCCGCGTCTGGGGCGGAGGTCGTGCTCGGGCGGGCGGTGGGGTGGGACGCGCGCTCCGTCACGCTGGAAGACGGGCAAGTGGTCTGTGGCGCTGCCGTCGTCCGGTGCGGCGGCAGCGTCGGGGCGAGCTGGGCGAGCGAGGCGGCGACCCACCGCGCCGGGACGCTCCTCACCCTCGACCGGGCCGTGACGGACGTGCCCGTGAGCTTCGGGGCGTACCTCGCTCCGGCGGCGGTGGGCGGCGTGCTCGGCGCGACCTTCGAGGCGCCCGCCGCGTCCTGGCGGGAACCCACCCTCCCCCTGCGCTCGCTGGGCTGGCTGCTCGGCAGGGCGGAGGCGCTGACGGACCTGGGCGGCGCGCGGGTGGTGGGGCGGTGGGGCGGCACCCGGCTCTCCGGGCTCGTGACCGGGCGGACACCGGACGGGGTGTGGCGGCTCTGCGGGCTGGGGAGCAAGGGCTTTCTGCTCGGTCCCCTCCTCGCGCGTCACGTGGCAGGTGACGTGGTGCGGGCCGCCCCTGGGTGATGGGTGAGGGAAAGCTCGACTAGACTGCTCCCTATGGCGACTTACCGCATCTGTCTCATCGAGGGCGACGGCATCGGCCACGAGGTCATCCCCGCCGCCCGGCGCGTGCTGGAAGCCGCGGGCCTCGACGCCGAGTACGTGACCGCCGAGGCCGGGTACGAATACTTCCTCGACCACGGCACCAGCGTGCCCGACGTCACCTACCACGCCGTCGAGAACACCCACGCGACCCTCTTCGGGGCGGCGACAAGCCCCAGCGGCGAGAAACCCAAGGGCTTTTCCGGCGCGATCCGCCACCTCCGCCAGAAGTACAGCCTCTACGCCAACGTGCGCCCCACCAAGACCCGCCCGGTGCCCGGCGCCTACGAGAACGTGGACCTCGTGATCGTCCGCGAGAACACCCAGGGCCTGTACGTCGAGCAGGAGCGCCGCTACGGCGACACCGCCATCGCCGACACGGTGATCACCAAAGACGCCAGCGAGCGCATCGGGCGCTTTGCCGCCGACCTCGCCATGCGGCGGCGCCAGCGGCTGACGGTCGTCCACAAGGCCAACGTGCTGCCCGTGACGCAGGGGCTCTTCCTGAACACGATCCTCGACCACACGAAGACCGTGGAGGGGCTGAACACGGGCACGATGATCGTCGACAACGCGGCGATGCAGCTCGTGCGCAACCCCACCCAGTTCGACGTGATGGTCATGACGAACATGTTCGGCGACATCCTCTCCGACCTCGCCGCCGGGCTGGTGGGCGGCCTGGGAATTGCGGCGAGCGGCAACATCGGCGACGAGTTCGGCATCTTCGAGAGCGTCCACGGCAGCGCCCCCGACATCGCCGGGCAGGGCGTCAGCAATCCCACCGCGACCATCCTCGCCGCCGTCTTGATGCTCGACCACCTCGGCGCGCACGACGTGGCGCAGCGGATTGACCACGCCGTGAACACCGTCCTCACCGAGGGCCCGCGCACCCGCGACCTCGGCGGCACGGCGGGCACGCAGGAATTCACTGACGCGGTGATCGCGCGATTGAGCTGAGCCCCAACCGCGGAATGCGGAGGCCGGGGGAAGTCACGCCCCGGCCTTTCGCCTTTTGCCTTCCCGGTCTCCCTTCCCCCGTCCGGCGGCCTCCCATTGATCTTCGCTTCCATGCCGGGGGAGCGCGGGGTGAGTGGGCTGCCCAGGTCCGCCGACTGTCCTCCGCTGTCCCCGAATGCCCTGGCCCTCTCATCTCTCAGCGTTCGTAGAAGGGTGGCGGCTCGATGCCGAGGGCGCGCAGGTACACGTACCCCTGCCCGCGGTGGTGAATCTCGTTGTCGACGGCGTACAGCGCCGTGTCGAGGGCGGACATGGTGCCCCAGAAGAGGGCCTTGTCCTCGCCGTAGCGGGCGGGCGGAACCGCCGGGAGTTCCGCGTCCATCCTCGCCGTCAGCTCGTCCCACGCCCCGAGCAGGGCCGCCTTCTCCTGCGGGGGCCTGGCCGACCAGTCGGGCTCGTGCCAGTCGTCGGTGACGAGGCCGCCCAGGGTGTAGGCCGCCACCCCGTGCATCTCCCACGCCAGTTCCCCGAAACTCCGCATGGGCGGGGCCGCCGTGAAGGAGAAAAGCTGGTCTTCGGGGAACGCCTCGATGATCCGGCGGGTCAGGCGGCGGTGGCCCTGCCAGTGGGCCAGCAGATACTCGGGCGTCATCAGCGAGGGGGTCAGTGTGGCGCCGATCTGCGTCATAGCTCCTCCATCGAAAGCCAACCGGACAGGCTGCTTTCTGCCCTCAGCGTAACGCCGATTCCCGTCAGGACCCGTCGTCTTTCCGTGTCAAGCTGAGGGTATGTACGACCCCTCGATGCGGGTGCTCACCGTGCTCGAACTCCTCCAGGCGCACGAGCGGGTGACGGGGGCGGAGCTGGCCCGGCGGCTGGAGGTCAGCCCGCGGACGGTGCAGCGGTACGTCGCGCGCTTGCAGGACCTGGGCATTCCGGTGGAGTCCACCCGGGGGGTGGGCGGGGCGTACCGCCTCAAGCCCGGCTTCCGCCTGCCGCCCCTGATGTTCAGCGGGGAGGAGGCGCTGGCCCTGGCGCTCGGCCTGCACGCCCTGCACCACCTCGGGCTGACGGCGCTGGCCCCGGCGGTGGCGGGCGCGAGCGCGAAGCTCAGCCGGACGCTGCCCCGCCCGCTGCGGGAACGGGTGGGGGCGCTGGAGGACGCGGTGCAGCTCGACGCCTTCCCCTGGACGGTGCCCACCGACGCCGCCGTGCTGTCGTGCCTGCTCGGCGGCGTTCAGGCGCAGCGGGCGGTGACCTTCGCCTACCGCTCGCACGAGGGGGTGCGGACCCGGCGGGAGGTGGAGGTCTACGGGGTCGTGCACCAGGGCGGGCGCTGGTACGCGGTGGGGCGCTGCCTGTTGCGGGGGGCCCTGCGCTGCTTCCGGCTCGACCGCATCTCGGAGCCCGCGGGGGGGGAGGGGACCTTTACCCGCCCGCCCGACTTCGACGCGCGGGCCTACCTCCGCTCCACCCTGCCCTTCGCCCACGCCCCCTTCGAGATCGAGGTGTGGCTGGACCTGCCGTGCGAGGAGGCGGCCCTCCACTTCGCGCCGGGGCGGGTGGCGCTCGACCCCGACCCGGTGTGTGGGGGCACCCGGCTGCGCTGCACGCGCGAGCACCTGGAGTCCTTCGCCACGATGCTGCTGCGGCTGGGGTGCGGAGTGGTCGTCCACGGGCCGCCCGAGCTGCGCGAGGCGTTCGGCGTGCTCGCCGACCGGGCGCGGGCCGCCTGCCTGACCCCGCCCGTCCCGGAGAGGCGTGCTACGCTCCCCGTTTGAGATGCTGGCCTTTTTCACAGTTTTGAACGTCTTCGGGGGCCCCGCGTGATGGTCGCCTGCGCCCTGCTCTCGTGGTTCCTGGTGGGGCTCTTCATCCGGCTGAGCCGGGCGCGCGGGTGGGGGCAGCCCGTCCGGCGCGACGGCCCGCAGACCCACCTCGCCAAGGAGGGCACGCCCACGGCGGGCGGCGTGGCCTTCGTGCTGGCGCTCGCGCTCGTCTTCTTTCCCCTCTTCCTCACGGGCCGGGGGGGCGACCCGCGCGAACTCCTGCTAATGCTCACCGCGCTGGCGATGGGGGTGATCGGCGGGATCGACGACCTGCTCAAGATTCGCTCGCGGATGCAGGGCAGAGGCAAAAAGGAGCTGCTCGCCCGCGAGAAGTTTCCGCTGCAAATCCTCGTCGCACTCGCCTTCGCCTTCTTCGCCGCGCCGCTCGCCAGCCACGAGGTGCTGCCCTCCCTCGGGCGGGTGCCCGACATCATCCTGCTGACGCTGGTGATGGTGGGGTCGGTCAACGCCTTCAACTTCACCGACGGGCTCGACGGGCTGCTCGCGGGCGTCGCCGTGATCGTGCTGCTGCCCCTGCTCGCCCTTTCCCCGGTGAGTGCGTTGCTCGTCGCCGCGTTGCTGGGTTTCCTGTGGTTCAACGCCCACCCGGCGCGGGTCTTCATGGGGGACATGGGGAGCCACGCCATCGGGGCCGTCGCGGCGGGCGCCTACGTCCTGTACGCGGACGTGTGGCTCTTGCCCCTGGCGGCGGTCATCCCGGTGGTCGCCGTCCTGAGCGTCGTCTTGCAGGTCGTGTCCTTCCGGCTGCGCGGCAAGCGCATCTTCAGGATGAGCCCCATCCAGCACCACTTCGAGCTGAGCGGCTGGCCCGAGACGCACGTCACCCTGAGATTCTGGGTGATCACGGCGGTGGCGACGGCGGCGGTGTGGTGGGTGCTGGGAGGGAGGCCGTAGGGGTCAGTGGTCAGGAGGTCGTGGTGAGGGGGAGCGGGGCGACAGCCCTTGCTCCCGCTCTTGTGCATCCACCCTCTACACTCCCCCCGTGCCCCCCGCCCTCCCCCACCTCCCCACCCTCCTCGCCCGCCGCGCCCATCTGCCCGGCGAGGGGACGACCGTCTACCGGGCGGCGCACACCACCGAGACGGACGGGCTCTTCGCGCTCGACGTGGCGGGGGACGCGGGCGTGCTGAGTCTCTACGCCGAACTCTCCCCCGAGGAGGAAACGCGGCTGGCGGCGGCGTGCGGTGAGGCGGCTGGTCTGGCGGGCGTGTCCCTCAAGCGGCGCCCGGTGGAGGCCCGGCACGCGGCGAACGTGGCGCGCGATTGGCTCTCCCCGCCCAAGCCCGTCTGGGGAGAGGAACGGGCCGAGGTGGTGGGACTGGAGGGCGGCGTGCCCTTCCTGATCCGGCCCGGAGGCGACCTCAGCATCGGCCTCTTCACCGACGCCCGGCCCATGCGCGCCTGGGTGCGGGAACACGCGCCGCCGGGGGGCCGGGTGCTCAACACCTTCGCCTACACCTGCGGGTTTGGCCTGAACGCCGCGCTGGGCGGGGCCGAGGTTGTCAAGAACGTGGACCTCTCGCGCAAGGTGCTCGCCTGGGGGCAGGAGAACTACGCGCTGAGCGGCCTCGCGGCCCAGGGCACCGACTTTCTCTACGGGGACGTGTTCGCGTGGCTGGGCAGGTTGAAGCGGCGCGGGGACACCTTCGACCTCGTGATTCTCGACCCACCCAGCTTCGCGCGGGGCCGGGGCGGCGTGTGGCGGGCCGAGCGCGATTACCCGGCCCTCGCCGCCCTCGCCGTTGACGTGATGGCCCCCGGCGGTCGTCTGCTCGCCATGACGAATCACGCGGGACTGTCAGAAGCCGCCTTCGGGCACCTCGTCGCGTCGGGGCTGACGAAGGCGGGGCGGCCTGCTCGACCGGAGGCCCGCCTCCACCCCGGCGAGGACTACCCCGGCGCCACCCACCTCAAGGCAGAGGTGTGGACGCTGGACTGAGCCGCCGTCCACCCACCCTGGACCCCTCCTTACCCCCCGTGTGGCCCGCCTCACTTCGTTTTTCAAAGCGGAGGGTATGCTGGGGGCATGACGCAAACCACGACGCAACCCGACCAGAAGCAGGTGCTCGTGCCCCTGACGACGCCCGAGGAGGTCGACACCTTCCTGCGGGAATACCCGTTGGCGGCGGTCTTCAAGGCGGGGACCTGCCACAAGACGATGCAGGGCTTCGGGGTGGTCGAGACCTTCTTGAAGAAACATGACCTGCCCGTGGGCTTCATCCGGGTGGTGGACTGGCGCCCGGCGAGCAACCATGTGGCCGAGCGCACCGGAATTGTGCACCACAGCCCGCAGTTCATCCTCTTCCGGGAGGGCGAGCCGCAGTTCGAGGTCAACAACTGGGAGATCACCCCCCAGACCCTCACGCCCGTCTTCGAGGCGCAGGTGCCGCGGCGCCAGGGCGAGGGCGCGGTGGCGACCGACGACAACGTGGAGCCCTACCGCCGCCTGATGCGGGCCTTCCTCGACGGAGGGCTCAGCGAGTGGGCCTTCCAGGACCAGTACGTAACGCTCTTTCGCGACGACGCCAGCCTGCGCAGCCAGCGCGAGTTCGAAGCCCTCTCGCGCCTGTTCGGCGACCCCGACGCGTACCACGGCGGGCTGCACCAGCTCGGCGCCCCCCAGGCGCGCGGCGACCTGCGCGCCCGCGTTCAGGACCTGCTGGCCGAACTCGGCTGAGTTCCCAAGTCACCCTCCCCGCCCGCCCGGCCACGCGCCACGGCGGGTTTTTCATGTCTGTAAGCGGGCGGTAAGAGGGGGCGCGGTGTCATAGGGGGGCCAGTTCCCCCGGGGCGTGAACGTCCGGTAACGGACCACCGCCTCCCCTCCCGCCCCGCTCTTCCCACGGACCCGACCATGCACCCACCCTCTACCCCGCCCACCCTGCCGCCCGACCGCGCCGTGTACACCCGGCTCCATACCGACCACTATCCCTGGACCGAGGTGACCGTGGACCTCGCCGTCCGTCAGGCCGGGGGCCTCAGCGGCGTGTTCGAGGCGCGGCAGGGGCCGGAGTGGGCCCGTTTCGTGTGGGTGGCGGGCCATCTGCGCGGCGGCTTCACGGCGGCGGGCGACACGGCCTGGACGGCCATGACGGCGGCCCTCCCACGCGCGGAGGTGACGCTGACCGAACTCGGCCCCACCGCCGCCGAACTCGTCTGGACCTGCCGGGGGGAGACCCCCGAAGCGCTCCAGGGCACGTGGCCGGGCGTGCGGGGCGCGCTCGAACGCTCGGGTTTCTCGGGCGTGCTGCTCGGCGGCGCCGCGTCCAGCCTCTGGGAGGCGGGGCGGCCCGTGGGCGGCCCCCTGCCCCCCGAGGGAGCGCCGTGCCACACCCTGACTCCACCGGGCGCGGACGCGGCGAGCCTCGCGGCCTTCTGGGCGGAGCTCCTCGCCCTCACCCACCGCAGCGCGCCCCTCGACGAGGCGTGGCGGGCCGTGTGCGTGCGGCTTTCCGCCGAACATCCCTGCCTCGACCCCTTCGCGCGGGAGGTCACCGTGCAGGGCGGGCGGCTGCGCCTCGAGCCGGACCTTCCCGCCGAGGAGTGGCGCCCGGCGCTGCTCGCCGCCTTTCGGGGCACCCTCGCGCGGCTGGGCGTGAGGCTGGCCGACCTGCCGCTCGCGGAGCTGCGGGGCCAGGCCGCCTGGAGCGCCGCCGGACTGGAGGCCCCGTGACGCTGCCGCCCGGGTCCGGGGTGCCCGCCTGGCCGCCGGGCCTGCGCGACGACACGCCGCTGCCCTTCGCGGTGTGGCGGGTGCTACATCACGTGGACGCGCAGCGACCGCTGGCGGAGGTCGCCCGCCTCGCGCGGGTCACGCCCCCCGAGGCCGCGGAGGCGCTCGACCAGGCCGCGCGCTGGGCGGGGCGGGCGTCGCAGCGGGGGCAGCCCGTCACCGAGGCCTCCGCGCGGGTGGTCACCGCGTGTGTCACGGCGGTGCTCGGGCCGATGGGGGCCTTCCTCGTGGAAGACGCCCTCGACGACCTGGGGAGCGGGGCGACGCTGGGGGCCCTGCTCTCGGCGGTCGCCGCGCAGCTTGGCGAGGCTCAGGTGCAGGCCTTCGTGCGTGGCCTGCGCGAACGGGGGGTCGCGTGACCCGGCCCGTCTCCACCGGCCCCCGGCGGCCACTCACCCTCCCCTGCGGGCGGCCCCGGCAGCCTGCGCCCGGCGAACCGGGCAGGAAAGGCAACCCATGAAGTACACGGTCGTGATCCGTCAACCCGTTCCCGAGGAGGTGCGGGCCGGGCTCGAAGAGCAGCTCGTGACGCGCTTCGGGCTCTCGCCCGAGCAGGCCGCGCGGCTCGCCTCCCGCCGCGCGGGCCGCCTGATGAAGCCCACCGGGCGCGCCCGCGCCGAGCTGCTGCTGCGCGTCTTCCAGGAGGCGGGCGTTCCCGCCACCCTGGAGGAGGTCCGCGAGGAGACGGCGGTGCTCTCGGGCCCCTTCCAGGGGGTCCCCAGCACCCCCGCCGCCCCCCGGCGCTCCGATACCGACCCCGAGGGTGGCGTGGCCCTCGCGCCGGAGCCCGCCGCCCTGGGGGTGCTCGCCCCCCCCGCCGAGGAGGCGTGGGCGGACCTCGCGGCTCCCCCCCGGGTGGCGGCGGACCCCTTCGCCCCTGACCCTTTTGCTTCCGGCCCCTTCGCCCCCGACCCGTTCGCGCCGGCGCCCCGCCTCGGCGGGCCCGAGATCGTCGCCCCGGTGCCGGTGAGCGCGCCCGCCGGGGAGGTGCAGGCGAGCGCGCCCCCGGCGAGCCAGGACATCTGGTCGGACTTCACGGGCGCCCTGACGGTGACCGAATCCGCGTCCCCGTCCCCGGCGGCCTCCGGCGCGGCGGCGGAGACGTACCTGACGGCGGTGTCGGACGAGCCGCGCCAGAACCTGGGGCCGCGGCGCAGCCTCGCGCGGCAACTCACCTTCGGGGCGCTCGCGCCGCTGGTGCTCTCCACGGCGGTCACGCTGGGGCTGCTCACCACGATCCTGCCGGGGCTGCAACGCCAGCTTGTCGAGCAAAACGCGCAATCGGTGGCGGTGGCGGTGGGCACCAGCCTCGACACGCGCGACCAGGAGACGGTGAACGCCCAGCTCGACACCCTGCTGCGCCGCTCGGACGTGGGGTTCGTGCGGGTGGAACTCCCCGACGGCGCAACCTACTTCCGCAGCGCGACCCCCGAACTCGACGGCGTGCTCCAGGGCCGGGTCGCCCGCTTCCTGGGAGAAAACCCCGAGACGGGCACCTTCGTGGCGAGCGGCAGCCCCGCCGGCGCCTACCGCGAACAGCTCGCCCAGCTCACCGAGGTCGGCGCGGGCAACTCCGCCCAGGCCCAGCGGCTGCGCCGCCTCGCCGACGCGAAGGAAAACCAGCAGGCGTCACGGACGAGCTACGTGGTCAGCCGCATCGGCGTGATGGAGACCAAAGACGGGGAGCGCACGACCATCTCCGGCACGGAAAACTCGCCCACGCTGCTCTACCGCATCGCCGTGGGCGTGAGCAACACGCAGGCCGCCGCCAACCTGCGCAACACGCTGCTGCTCGTGCTCGCCGTGTCGCTGCTCGCCCTGGGGCTGGCCGCCTCCTTCGCCGTGCGCAGCGCCCGCCGGGTCGTCCAGCCTATCGAGCGCCTCGTGAAGGTCGCCGACGCGATCAGCATGGGCGACCTCACCCGCCCGGTGCAGGCGGGGCGCAACGACGAGATCGGCGACCTCTCGCAGGCCCTGGAGCGCATGCGCCTGAGCCTGGAAGCCGCGATGGACCGCCTGCGCCGCCGCAAGCGCTGACCTCCCAGCCCGACCTCCGACGCGCCCCGGTCCTCCGCTGCCGGGGCGCCCCCTGAGGGCGTCCGGGCCGTATGCTCTTGCCCATGCGACCCGCCCTCCCCCCGCCGCGCGGTCCCTGGGTCCTGCGGATGACGTGGCGGGACCTGTGCTTCCTGCACTGGCCGGTGGACCCCGGCCTCGTCGCCCGCACGCTGCCCGCCGGGGCCGAGGGGGACACGCATGGGGGCCGGGCGTGGCTCGGCGCCGTGCCCTTCCGCATGACGGGGGTGGCCCCCCGCCTCCTGCCCAACGTGACTGGGGTGAGCGCCTTTCCCGAACTCAACCTGCGGACCTACGTCCGCGTGGACGGGGTGCCCGGCGTGTGGTTTTACAGCCTCGACGCCGCCCAGCCGCTCGCCGTGCGCCTCGCCCGGGGCCTCTTCCACCTGCCCTACTTCGACGCGCGGATGTGGGCGGACACGCGGGAGGGGGTCACGCGCTATGCCAGCCTGCGGACCCACCGGGGCGCGCCCCCGGCCCGCTTCGCCGCCGCGTACCGCCCGGTGGGCCCGGCCCTGGACCCGGCACCGGAGAGCCTCGACGCCTGGCTCACCGACCGCCTCCTGCTCTACAGCTTGGATAGGCGGGGCCGCCTCTACCGGGGCCGGGTCGATCACGTCGCGTGGCCGCTGCGCCGCGCCGAGGCCGTGGTCACCGAGAACACCCTCGCGGACGGGCTGGGGGTGACCCTGGGGGGCGAGCCGCACCTCCTGCACGCCGAACATCTGGAGGTGCGGGCGTGGCCGCTGGAGCGGGTGCGCTGAGGCCCGTCTATTCGACCCCCTCCAGCCGGAACGCCTCCTGCAATCCCGCCTGGGCCGTTTCCCGCGCGACGGTGGGCACGTACGAGAGGGCCAGCACCGCCCGGTAGGTCCGCACGGCCAGCTCCCGGTCCCCCTGCGCGTCGCGCACCTGCCCCAGCCGCGCGAGGACGAGGCCCGGCAGGCTGCGCGGCACGTCGTCCGTGAGGGCGTGGGCGGCGCGTTCGAGCAGGGC
Organism: Deinococcus planocerae; assembly: GCF_002869765.1. Classification (NCBI taxonomy): domain Bacteria; kingdom Thermotogati; phylum Deinococcota; class Deinococci; order Deinococcales; family Deinococcaceae; genus Deinococcus; species Deinococcus planocerae. The sequence continues at coordinate 49,756 of NZ_PNOR01000011.1, forward strand.
GCGGGCGGCGGGCAGGTCCCCCACGGCGAGGTGGATGCCCGCGGCGGCGGCGTCGAGCTCGGGCTTCGGCGTCACGGCGTCGCCCGTCTCGCGGCCCAACGCGTCCAGCAGCGCCCCGAGGTCGTCGTCCTCCCGCAGTTGCCACGCGCGGTCGGCTAGGGCGCGCAGGCGGCTCGTCTCGCCGGGGACAAAGGCCGTCAGGTCGGGCGGCTGGGCGGCGGGCAGGCGGCCCAGCAGTTCCGGCAGGTCGTCGAGGGGGACGAGGACCGCACCCCGCTCCCCTTCCAGGGCGGTGGCGAGCGCCGTCAACCGCCGCTCCCGCCAGCGCGTGCCCGGCCCCTCGTCGAGGGCGGCTCGGACGGCGGCGTGGTAGGCGCGGGCGGCGTCCAGCACCTCGGCACCCAGGGCCCGCTGGGGGGTGAGGGGGGCCGTCACCACCGCCGCGAACTCGCGCTCCGCCTTTGACGCCGCCCGCAATCGCTCGCGGCCCTGGGGATACTGGCTCAGGAAGGAGACGAACTGCTCATGGTCGGCCTCCGCCTGCGCGGCCCCGTCGTCCCCCCCCAGCTCCCGGAGGCGGAAGCGCGCGGCGGGCAGGGCGTCCCGCAGGGGGTGGTCGGGGTCGGCGCCGCTCGCCCAGCCCACCTCGGAGACACCGAGAAAGCGCAGGACCTCGGCGACCGTGCCCGCGTTGAAGGCGGGGTGCAGCCGCAGGAGGTCACCCAGGTCGGGGAACAGGGTGAGGGGCGGCCCCCCGCCCGTCATGCGCCCACCCGCACGCCCCGCGCCGCGAGCGCCCGCAGGAAGGCGTCCGGGTCGGCGGGCGTCAGAAAGAAAGCCGTGCCCCCGCGCTCCACGATCACGCCGCCCCGGGTCCGGCTCGCCGCCGCCTGCACCCGGGATACGGCGTCCGGCCCGAAGGAGAAAAGACCCGTGAGGTAACCGGGCATGCCGGTCCCGAAGAGGCGGACCCCGAGCCGCCCCGCCGACCTGCGCGCGGTGATCTCGGCGTAGGGCAGGGCGGTGCGGCCCGTCAGGCGGGTGACCACCAGGGCGTCTTTTTCCAAGGAATACGACAGGCGGCGCGGCGCGAGCCAGAAGGCGGCGGCCAGGAGCGCGGCCAGCGCCCCGAGCGGCCACACGGCGTCCCCGGACGACCGGGCCGCCAGCCCCGCCACCACCAGCGGCACCCCCAGGATCACCCACCACAGGGTGGACGGCGCCTCTGGCCGCGCGACCGGCACACCTTCGCTTGTGGGGGCAGCGCTCATGGCAGGCAGTCTAGCGGTGGCGGGATGGACTCTGCCCGCCTGTCCAAGCTCAACCGCGACCCTTCCCGCCCTCGTCTCTGGACGAACGGCGTAGCTTGGGCACGTGAAACGCTCCGATCTCTGGGCGCTCGCGTGGCGGGGCTTATCGCGCCGCCCGGTGCGCACGCTCCTCACCGCGCTCGGCATCACCGTGGCGGTGGCGAGCATGGTGGTCTTCTTGTCCCTCGGCGAGGGCATCCGCAAGGTCTTCACGGCGGAACTCGGCGGCATCGGCCCCGACGTGCAGGTCAGCCTCAGCGGCTTCTCGCAGGGCTTCGCGCCGCAGCCCAACCTCCCGCAGTCGGTCGTGGGAGACATCCGGAACCTCGCGGGGGAACTGGGCATCACCACCGTCACCCCCGTCGTGATGACGGTGCGGGGCAGCCTCGACGTGACGCAGAGCGTGGTGCTCTACGGCCTCCCGGCGGCGCAGGGGGTGGGGGCGGTCTTCCCCAGGGTGACCCCGGCGCAGGGGCGGGCGCTCACCCCGGCGGACGAGGGGCGGGGGGTGGCGGTCGTCGGGGCGAAGGCGGCGCAAAACCTCCGCCTGGGGCCGGGCTCGGTGCTCAACCTCAACCGCCGCAACCGGGCGCAGGTCGTGGGCGTCCTCGCGCCCGAGTCGGGGCTGGTCGACAACTTCATCTTCCTGCCGCTCTCCACCCTGCAACGGGTGGAGGGGGCGCAGGGCCGGGTGTCCCTCGTGGCGCTGGGGCTGGCGAACCCGCGCGACGCCCGCCGGGTCGCCGACACGCTGGCGGGGCGGCTGAACGTCGAGGCGCAGACCCAATCGGACTTCCTCTCCTTCGTGGACCGGGCGCTGCGGATCAGCGACGCGGTGCGCTTCGGCATCTCCCTCATCGCCCTGATCGTGGGCGGGCTGGCGGTGGCGAACACGGTCATGATGGGCGTCTTCGAGCGCACCCGCGAGTTCGGCACCCTGCGCGCCATCGGGGCGCGGCCCGGCTTCGTGCGCACACTCGTCCTCACCGAGTCGCTGCTCCTCGCGCTCGCGGGCGGGGTGGGCGGGCTGCTGCTCGGCCTGGGCGGCATCTGGGTGGTCAACCTCTACACCCAGAACCTCGCCGGGATCGACGCGGCGGCCCTCACGCCCCGGCTGGCCCTGCTCGCCCTGGGCATCAGCCTGCTCCTCGGCCTCGTCTCCGGCCTCCTCCCCGCCCGCAGCGCGAGCCGTCTGAGCATCACCGAGGCGCTGGGGCGGGTGTGACGACGGTGGCCCCCTCCCCCCCCGCCGGGTCCGTCCTCTCGGTCGAGAAGCTCTCCCGCGTCTACCCCAGCGGCGAGGGCACGGTGACGGCGCTCGCCCCCTTCACCCACGCCTTCCCGCCCGGACTGACGGCGGTGGTGGGGCCCAGCGGCAGCGGGAAGAGCACCCTGCTGGGCCTGCTCGCGGGCTTCGATACCCCCACGACGGGGCGGGTGACGGTGGACGGCACCGACCTGCACGCGCTCTCCGAGGCCGCGCGGGCGGACTTCCGGCTGGCGAACTACGGCTTCGTCTTCCAGAGTCACAACCTCGTGACCATCCTGACCGCGCTGGAGAACGTGGAGTTCCCCCTGGCGCTGGCGGGCGTCCCACCCCGGGAGCGGCGCGAGCGGGCGCGGGCGCTGCTGGGCGAGGTGGGACTCGGGGAGCGCGCCGGGCACCTGCCCTCGCAGCTCTCGGGTGGGGAGGCGCAGCGGGTGGCGGTCGCCCGCGCCCTGGCCCGCGACCCCCGGGTGATCCTCGCGGACGAGCCCACCGGGAACCTCGATACCCGCACGGGAAAGCGGGTGCTCGACCTCCTCCTGGGCCCCGCGCGGGCGGGCCGCACCGTCATCCTGATCACCCACGACCGGGACGTGGCGGCGCTGGCCGACCACACGCTGGGGGTGCGGGACGGGGTGGTGACGCCCCAAAATTGATCGACGGGGGCCGAACGGTACAAAAGGCCAGGGGTGGACACCTTCAGCCTTCTGCCTTCCCCTCGCAGCGGGGCTACTGGATGCTCGCCCGCGCGTCGCGCAGCCACAGGACCCGGCCCTTCTGGTCCTTGAGGCTGACGACGACCTGCACGCCCTCTCCGGAGTGCAGGCCCTCGGCGGCGCCGCGCCCGGTCCCCTGGAGGCAGCGGTCCTCGCCGCAGTGGCGGCGGTCGCGGGCGGCGACGGGCGCGTTCCACACCCCGTCCTCCGTGACCACGTACACGCCCGTGACCTGGAGGTCGGGAATCGGGGCGTGTTTGGTCTGGACCCGCACCCGCACCCGGAAGGTGTCCTCCGAGAGGGTCGGGATCGCCTCGGCGCGCAGGCTGCGGCCCCCGACCTGCAAGGTGGTCGGCGCGGCGAGGAGGTCCCCGGCGGTCGGCTCGGGCGTGCCCAGCGTGCCGCACGCGCCCAGCAGGACGGCAGCCACGGGCACGGGCCACAGACGCTTCATGAGGACAGGATAACAGAAGCCGCCTCTCATGAGCAGTCCCCCTTCACGCGGCGGGGGGAACTCTCTACCAGCTCAGGTCGGGCGCGGTGACCACCCGGTCGGCGGGGAGGTCGGTGAAGAGGGGGTAGGTCAGGGTGTAGGTGCCGGGAATGACCCGCGCGAGGACGATGGCCTCGCCCTCGACCCGGGGGGTGACGCTGGCGAGGCTGGGGCCCTGCACGGAGACGGGGCCGCGCACGGCGGGCGTGCCTCCCCCGGCGGGCAGCGGGTCGATCACCCGGACGTTTTCGAGGGTGGTGTCCACGTTGAGGGTCAGGGTGACCGTGAAGCCGCGCGCGCCGGGTTCGGCGGTCTTGCTGAGGGCGGCGCGGCCCCCGCCCTGCACGGTGCGGGTGACGTTCGCGCCGCCCGGGTTGCGCACCCGCGCCTGCCCGGTGGTGCGCAGGTCGAAGGGGTCGAGGGTCGCCTCGGCGGTGTCGGTGCGGCACACCCGGACGGGCGCCCGCAGCCGCAGGGGCGAGACGGCGCTGAGGCCCCCGGAGAGTTCGGGGCGGCTGTCGCTCACCCAGCCCGCCGGGAGGGTCAGCCGCAGCCGGACGGGCAGGCGATAGGGAAACTCGGTGCGGGCCGTCGCGGTGAGCTGGGTCACCCCGCAGGGGTCCACCACGTCGGGAAAGGTGACGAGCGAGACCTCGGGGCGCACCCGGTACTCGATGGTGACCCGGCCCGTGCCGTTGTCGGTCACCTGGGCGGGGGGAGGCGGGGTCACCGTGCTCCCCGGCAGCGGGGTCGGCGTGACCGGGTAGTCGCCGGGCGCGAGGGGCACGTTCACGGGCGTGGTGAAGCTGCGGCCCGCCACCCGGAAGGAGATGCCGCTCAGGGGCAGGCGCTCGCGCCCGAACACGGCGACCGTCTCCACCGTGAGAAAGCCCTGGGGCGAGCGGGCCACGAAGCGCACCCGCGTGAAGCCGGGGCGGTAGCGCACCTCGGTGGGGGACACCACGTTGCCCGTGCCCTCCAACAGGGTGCTCCCCACGGGCACGTACCCGGGGGGGAGGCTGGGCCGCACGAGATTGTCCCCCGTCACCGTGTAGCTCGCCCCGGGAACCGGGCGGCCCTGCGGATCGACCACATCCACCAGGAGGCGGTTCGTCAGCCGCGCGCCCCTCGGCGGGGTAAAGCCGCCCACCCGCGCCCGGACGAGCGTGCCCCCGAGGCGGAAGGCGTAGCGCAGCGCGTTCGAGGGTTGCCGGGTCGTGGGCAAGACCCGCAGGAAGACCTGCCACTCCCCGAGCCCATCCGCCGTGACGGTGAAGCGGTCGGTGGCCGCCTTCCCGTTCGCGCTGGGGGTGAGGTTCACCCGCCGCCCGCCGGGCAGCACGGCCCAGGTCTCGACCTCGCGCGCCCCGTCGAGGTCGTAGTTCGAGATGTCGAAGGGCCTCCCCACCCACGCCGAGGTCACGTTGAGCCGCGCGACGAGGACGGGCGCGGGGTCGTTCCCCCGGGCCCCCGCCGAGAAGGCGGTCGTCTCCAGCGCGAAGGGCGCGGCGACCCGCAGCGCGAAGGCGTTCTTGCCGTCGCCCCGGCTGCCCACCTGCAGGGTGTAGGTGCCCGCCGGGAGCCCGCCCGCGAAGAGGCCCTCCCAGGTGTGCTCGCGGGTGGGAGCGAAGCGCCGCTCGGCGATCACGCCGCCGGGCCCCGAGAGGGCGAAGGTCGTCTCGAAAGCCTCGCCCCGGCGGCCCGCCTCGTCCCCGAGGTAGACCGGCCCGCGCCGACCCTCCGCGTCCGCGAGGTTGAGAGACGGGCTGTAGACCTCCAGCCCGAGGGGTTTGCCGGCGTCCGCCGCAGAGACGCGGATCACGTACGTCTCCTGCGCCTGCGGCCACCCCTGGCCCACCGACACCAGGGGCAGGGTGCCGCCGAGCGCGGCGGTCTGGGCGGGGGCGAGGGGGCCTGCCAGGGCGGCCAGGGTCACGAACGCGGTGCGGGAGAGGACGCGGCGCAGGGTCACTTGCGGCCAGGATACACGGGCCCCCGCCCGCCACGGGGCCCTCTCCCCTGCCGGGGGGAGAGGCCGGGGGTGAGGGGTCCAGACAGCGTGGCCTTCGCCTCCGCGCCCAGGCACCGGGGCGCCTAGCATGGGGGGGTGCTGCCCCGCGCCCAGGCCCTGATCTCCGAAGCCGCCCTGACAGGCAACCTCACCGCGCTCGCCCGGCGGGGGGGAGCCCGGCTGCTGCTGCCGGTGAAGGCGGGCGCCTACGGGCACGGCCTGGAGGCGGTGGCCCAAGTCGCCGCCCGCCACCCCAACGTGTGGGGCTTCGGGGTGGCGGTGCCGCAGGAGGCCGTGGCCCTCGCCGCGCTGGGGCTCGGCAAGCCCATTCTGCTGCTGACCCCGCCCGCCCCGGAGGAGGTCTCCCCCCTCGCCGACCTGGGTGTGCGGCTGCCCGTCGCCTCCCTGGCCGAGGCGGACGCCCTGCCCCCCCACGCCCGCGCGCACCTGAAGGTGGACACCGGCATGAACCGCCTCGGCGCCCGCCCCGAGGAGGCCGTCGCCGTGGGCCTGCGTCTCGCCGAACGGGGGATGCTGGAGGGGGCCTACACCCACTTCGCCACCGCCGACGAGCCCGACCTCTCCTTTGCGCACGAGCAACTCGCCCGCTTCCGGCGGGTGCTGGAGGCGTTGCCGCCCGTGCTCGCCCACGCGGCGAACGGGGGCGGCGTGCTGAGTTTCGGGGCGCTGCCCGGCCTCGCCCTCGCGCGCCCCGGTCTGGCCGCCTACGGCTTCGCGCCCGCGCACTTGCGTGACCGGGCCCGCCTGACCCCGGTGATGACCCTGCGCGCCCGCGTGACCCACGTCCACCCGGTCCACCCCGGCGAGACCGTCAGCTACGGCGGGCTGTGGCGGGCGACGCGCGAGACGACGGTCGCCACGGTGGGCTTCGGCTACGCGGACGGCTATCCCCGCAACGCGACCGGGCAAGCCCACGTCCTCGTCGCGGGCGAGCGCCGCCCCGTGTTGGGCCGCATCTGCATGGACCAGTGCATGGTGGACGTGACCGGGTTGGAAGTCCGGCCCGGTCACTGGGTGGAGGTCTGGGGGGCCGGAGGGATTACCGTCGGCGACGTGGCCGCCTGGGGAGGCACGGTCGAATACGAGGTGCTGACGGGCGTGGGAGCGCGGGTGGAACGGGTGCTGATTCCGGAGACGGTGACGGCGGGAGGGTAGGACGGTCCCTCACCCCAGCCGCGCCGTCCCCCGCGCCTCCTCCACGCCCGCGTACCCCCCGACGAAGAGGGCCACCCGCAGCTCGTGGATGAAGCGCGCCAGCCACGCCTCCACCGCCTCGGCACTTTCCAGTGCGGGTTCGAGGAGCGGGCGGGCCACCGCGACGACTTGAGCCCCGAGCGCAAGGGCGCGGGCGGCGTCCAGCCCGGTGCGGATGCCGCCCGAGGCGATCAGGGGCAGGTCGGGGGCGGCCCGGCGGGCGTCTCGCAGGGCACGCGCGGTCGGAACGCCCACCTCGCACAGGTCGGGACTCAGGACGGCCCCGTAGTGGACGAGCTGCTCGACCCGCGCCCAGCTCGTGCCGCCCGCGCCCGCCACATCGAGCGCCGCGAAACCCAGGCCCGCCGCCGCGCGAACCGTCCGCGCGTCCAGCCCGTGCCCGACCTCCTTGAGCAGGGCCGGAAAGGGAAGCGCGGGCACGACCTCCGCGAGCCGTGCCGTCAGCCCCGCCCACCGCGTGTCCCCGCCCGCTTGCAGGGCCTCCTGAAGCGGGTTGACGTGGATGGCGAGGGCGTCGGCCCCGACCTCGCGCACCGCCCGCGTGGCCTCGCGCGCCCCGTACCCCAGCCCGAACTGCGCCGCGCCGAGGTTGCCGACGAGGAGGATGTCCGGGGCCACCTCGCGCACCCGGAAGCTGGCGGCGACCTCGGGGCGCTCCAGCATCACCCGTTGCGACCCGAGCATCATGCCGACCCCCAGCCGGGCGGCGGCGGTGGCGAGGCGGCGGTTGATCAAGGCCGCCCGCTCGGCCCCGCCCGTCATCGCGCCGATCAACACGGGCGCCCGCAGGCTCTTGCCCAGGAAGGTCGTCTCCAGCCGCACCGCCTCCAGGTCGAGTTCCGGCAGCGCCCGGTATGGCCAGGGTACGCGCTCCAGCCCGGTCGTCACTCCCGCGTACTGGCTTTCTGGCAACAGACAAGCCTCGATATGCCGCAGCTTGCGGGCCTGGATGCCGCTGGCCTCCTCCGGAACCACGTCGCCCGCCGTCACACGGCCCAGCCTACGCGCCCGAGCCCTCCCGGGCGGTGGGCTGGGGTACGGAGCCTCCCGGCTGCTCCTCCACCCACGGGCTGTGGAGGTTGACAGATCGGGAACTCCGCGCTACTATTCCTGAGCGCCGGAAAACGCCGGATGCAAAGGGCGACGCAGGGTAGAGCAGTCTGGTAGCTCGTCGGGCTCATAACCCGGAGGTCACAGGTTCAAATCCTGTCCCTGCAACCAAAGAGAGACCCCACCGGGAGAGGTGGGGTTTTTTGCTTTGCCCGGAAGCATTTGTAGGGAAAACAATGTCGTGCCGAGTGAGGTAAAGCGCCTCTCGACGCCATTCAGGGACCCTACGCTCAGCTCAGGGTGACAAGTCTTCTTCTGCCCGGTGCTCCGGGGTGGGACCCATACAGGTTATTGGGCTGAGCGCGACCGAGGCGGCTCAGGCGTGCCAGAAGAGAGCCGCAGGTTGTTCGATCTCCTCCCTACCGCATCCGGTCGCGCACCTCGGCCAGCGTGTCCTCGAAGGCGTCCTGAAAGTCGTCCTCCAGGGCCACGTCGCGGATGAGTTCGTCTTGCAGGGTGGTCGTCTGTTCGCGCGCCCAGCGGACGCGGGCCTGCCGGGCGGAGCTGACGTTGCCCTTGCCCGCGACGAAGCGGGCCGCGTGCCGGACAGCCTCGCGGGGGTCGTCGGTGGGGGCGACCACGCTGAGGTTGCGCAGGCCGCCCCGGTCGTTCACCAGGGAACAGATGACCTCGACCCGTTGGCCCCGCCGGGCGAGAAAGACCTGATCCACCCGCCACATGCTCGTGGCGCGGATGGGCTCGGGGGCGGCGCGGGGCGGGCGGCGGCGGGCCATGTCAGCCGCTCCCGGCAGTCGGCACGGCGGGCGGCGTCCACTCGCGCGGCGGCTCCAGCCCGAGGAGCACGCGGCCCGCGCCCTCGGCGAGCGCTTCGAGTTCGAGTTCGCCGGGAATCACGATGACGGGGGCGATCCACGCGAGCCGCCGCTCGATGCGGTCCACCAGGCTGTCCCAGCGGGCGATGCCCCCCGTCAGGGCAAGCGCGTCCGGGCGGGCCGGAAGCGCCCCGCACTGCTCGCCGACGGCCTTGCACGCCCCGTGCACGAAGGCGGCGGTGGCGGCCTGCACGGCGGGGTCGGTCGCCTCGCGCGCCTCCAGCTCCCGCAGGTCCGCCGTGCCCGTCAGCGCCAGGAACCCGCTCTCGGCGGCGAGGAGGCGGCGCACCTCGGCGTCAGGTCGCTCCCGGGCGAGGCCCAGCAGGGCGCCCGTGGGCAGCGGCCCGGCCTGGAGCGCCCCCAGCGGGCCGCCGTCGGGGCCGGTGCCCGTCGTGTCCACCGCCCGCCCGCCGTCGAAGGCCGTCACGCTGGTGGTGGCCCCCAGGTGCGCGACGACCACGCGGGCGTCCTGAAGCCGCTTGCCGACCTCGTGCGCGGCGCGGCGGGCGACCACCCGGGCGTTGAGGGCGTGGAAGCGGGCCCCTCGGGTCACGCCCGCCACCCCGGTCACGCGGGCCTCGGGCAGCAGCTCGTTCACGCTCTGCGGGTCGACCACGAAGGCGGGCACCCCCCGCACCTCCGCGACGGCGAGCGCGAGGGCGCCCCCGAGCCCCGCCGCGTCCCGGCCCGCCGAGGCGGCGAAGCGCGCCAGCTCGGGCGTGACCCGGTACGTGCCCGCCCGCACCTGCCCCAGCCAGCCCCCCCGGGCGACGAGCGCGTCGGGGGCGGGCCAATCGGCGGTCGCCTCCAGCACCGCCCGCGTCAGCGCCCCCAGGTCGTCCTCGCCGGGCGGGCCGGGCAGCGGCACCTCCGCGCGGGTGAGGCTGACCCGGAGCTGGCCGGGCAGGGCCGGGTTGTCGCCCGGCAGGACGGTCGCGCACGCGAGCTTCACGCTGCTGGACCCGGGATTGACCACATGCGCGATCATGAACGCCCCAGCCTAGCAGATGGCAGGCTCCCCGCGCCCGGGCCCATGAGGGGAACGTGAGGGGTGGGGAGGACGGGACCTGCGCCCCACCCTCCCCACCCCGTCTGCCGCGGGCGCTCAGCTCGGCTCGATCAGCCCGTAGTTGCCGTCGCGGCGGCGGTAGACGACGGCGCAGCCGCCCGTGTCCATGTTCCTGAAGACGTAGAAGTCGTGGCTCAGGGCCTCCATCTGGGTCACGGCGTCTTCGGGGCTCATGGGGCGCATGTCGAACCGCTTTTGCCGCACGATCTCGGGCCGGAAGTCCTCCACGTCGTCCTCGGCGGGCAGCGTGCCTCCCTCGGGGGGAGCGGCCTCGGGCTCGGGGAGGGCGTCCTGGCGGCGCTTCATGTAGCGGGTCTTGAACTTGCGAAGCTGGCGCTCGAGCACGTCCGACGCCCGGTCGATGGCGGCGTACATGTCGGCGTGGTGCTCCTCGGCGCGGATGACGCCGTTGGGGACGTTGAGCTGCACCTCGACGCGGTTGCGCCGGGCGGCGTCGCGCACGTCCCGCACGGTGAGGGTCACGCGCGCTTCGGTGATCTGGTCGCTGAAGCGGTCCAGGCGCGTGAGTTTCTCCTCGACGTAATCGCGCAGCGCGTCGGTCACGTCCATGTTCCGGCCAGAGAGCTGGTAAATATGCACGGCTTCACGTCCTTTTCCCGGAGGGTAGGCAGCTTCCGGGAATCCACTCTAAGCGCCCCCCGGGTGCGCTGTCAGACGAATGGCGCACAGCGAGAGTTCATGAGGGCCGGTATGGTGAGGAGGTTGGAGGCGCCGCCCCGGCCCTGACGGCGGACTTCTCCCGACAACCCCCAACGCAACCCTAAGGGTGGGGGCTGCGTGGGAGGCGGGCCGGGCGCTACCCTGGAGGGCGTGAAGGTAGACCGGACCGAACAGGACGAGGCGCGGCGCGAGCGCATCGCCCGCGCGGCCTTCGAGCTGTTCGCCCGCAGCGGCCTGGACGCCACGAGCGCCCAGGACATCGCCCGCGCGGCGTATGTCAGCCGCACGAACCTCTACCGCTATTACCCCAGCAAGGTCCACATGCTGCTCGCCCATTTCGAGCGCACCGTGGGCGACACCCGCGACGAGGCGGTGCGGCGGCTGCACGCGGGCGCGGCCCCCCAGGCGGTGTGGGCGCACGTCACGGCCCGGATGGCCGACCTCGGCGTGCGCTACCGGCACCTCGTCGGCGCGGTCGGGCACGCGGTCCTGGGCGGGCGGCGAGAGGAGGAGCCCGGCGAGGGGGTCCGCACCGCGCTCACCCTCGTCGCCCTCGTCGAGCCCGTTTTGATCGCCATGCGCGACCGGGGGGCGCTGCGCGACGGGGTGAACACGCACCTTCTGAGCGCCCTGCTCGTGGACGCTTGCCTGCTCGCGTTGCTGCACGGCGGCTACCGTGACCAGCGCGAGGTGCTGCGCGACTGGCAGGACCGCTTCAGCCTGCTGATCCACGGGGCGCTGGCCCCCGGCGTGAGCCTCGGGGACGTCGCGGGCGGGCCGACCGCCTCGGGGCCTTCGTCTGCCCTGCCGGACCCCAAGGGCTGAGGAAGGCTCAAGCCGCCCGCGCCGGGCCCGTTGGTATGCTCGGCCCATGACCCTCCCCGCCGCCGCCGGTCCCCTCACGCAGCTCCCGGCCTGGAGGGTGCTGCAAGACCACTTCCGCGAGGTCGCGGGCCTGCATCTGCGTGACCTCTTCGCCGCCGACCCCACGCGGGGCGAGCGCCTGAGCGCCGAGGGGGCGGGCCTCTACCTCGACTACTCCAAGAACCGGGTCACCGACGAGACGCTGCGCCTGCTGCTCGGCCTCGCGCGGGCGGCGGGGGTGGAGGCACGGCGCGACGCCATGTTCGCGGGCGAGCGGATCAACGTGACCGAGAACCGGGCGGTGCTGCACACGGCCCTGCGCGCTCCCCGGGGCTCGGAGGTGCGGGTGGACGGCCACAACGTCGTCCCCGAGATTCACGAGGTGCTCGACCGCATGGCCGCCTTCGCCGACTCGGTGCGCTCGGGCGGGTGGCTGGGTTTCACCGGGCGGCCCATCCGCAACATCGTGAACATCGGGATCGGCGGCTCGGACCTGGGGCCCGTGATGGCGTATGAGGCGCTGAAGTTCTACGCCCGGCGCGACCTCACCCTGCGTTTCGTCTCCAACGTGGACGGCACCGACCTCACCGAGAAGACGCGCGACCTCGACCCGGAAGAGACGCTCTTTATCGTGTCCAGCAAGACCTTCACCACCCAGGAGACGATGGCGAACGCGACGAGCGCGCGGGCGTGGCTGCTCGCGGCGCTGGGGGACGATGCGGCGGTCGCCCGGCACTTCGTCGCGGTGAGCACGAACGCGGAGGGGGTTTCCAAGTTCGGCATCGACACCGAGAACATGTTCGGCTTCTGGGACTGGGTGGGGGGCCGCTACAGCGTCGGCAGCGCCATCGGCCTGAGCCTGATGATCTCGGTCGGTCCGGACGGCTTCCGCGAATTCCTGGCCGGGCTGCACGACATGGACGAGCACTTCCGCACGGCGCCGCTGGAGAGCAACCTCCCCGTTCTAACTGGGCTCCTTGGCCTGTGGTACCGCGACTTCTTCGACGCGCAGACGCACGCGGTGCTGCCCTACGACCAGTACCTGATGTACTTCCCGGCGTACCTCCAGCAGCTCGACATGGAGAGCAACGGCAAGCACGTCACACTGGACGGACGCAACGTGGACTACCAGACCGGGCCGGTCGTCTGGGGCCAGCCGGGGACGAACGGGCAGCACGCCTTCTACCAGCTCATCCACCAGGGGACCAGCCTGATTCCCTGCGACTTCATCGGCTTCTGCCAGACCTTGAATCCTCTGCCGCCGCACCACGACCTCTTGATGGCGAACGTCTTCGCGCAGACCGAAGCCCTCGCCTTCGGGAAGACGCAGGCGGAGGTGGAGGCCGAGGGCGTCTCCCCCACGCTGGCGCCGCACCGGGTCTTCGAGGGGAACCGTCCGACGAACACGATCCTCGCCGACCGCCTCACCCCGCGCACGCTGGGGGCCCTGGTCGCCCTGTACGAGCACAAGGTCTTCGTGCAGGGCGCGATCTGGAACATCAACTCCTTCGACCAGTGGGGCGTGGAACTCGGCAAGGTCCTCGCCGGGAAGATCGTGCCCGAGCTTCAGGCACAGGGCGAGCCGCAGCTCTCGCACGACTCCAGCACGACCGCGCTGATCCGGCGGTACCGGGCGCGGCGGGGGTAAGAGAAGCCTGTCGCTCCCCTGCTGCCGGATCACACCCGGGCAGGCTCCTAATCCGCCGCGTGGTTCACGATCTCGCGCTCGTAGACCTCGCGCACGGTCGCCACCATCCCGGCCACGTCGCGAGCGCCGCTGAGGTCGAGGAGGCTGACGACCTCCTGGGGGTCGAGGGCCGCGTTCGCGCAGGCACGCAGCAGGGCGTAGTGGATGACGCCCGTGCCGGGGCGCGTGCCTCCCGCCGGGGTCCAGGCCTCGCGCAGGCGGGGCAGCAGGGCCGCGGCAAAGCGCCGCACCTCTTCCTCGTGGCGCCGCAGTTCCTTGAGGAGTTGCCCGACCGAGCGCACGCCCACGTAGTGCAGCAGGCTGGCGAGACGCTGGGGCCGCTCGGGGTCGGGCCACGCGCCGAGGAAGGGCACCCGCAGCGCGGCGGCGACGGCGAGGTCGAGGTCGCGCACCGGGGAGACGCCGAGGAGGTAGGTCATGCTCTGCGCGTCGATGTACACGCCGTCCGGGTCCTCGGCGATGCGCCCTTGCAGCGTGGCGGCGTAGTCGCGCGACAGGCGGTGCAGGGCCATGAACTCCTCGTCGGCCATCTCCAGCAGGCCCGCGAGGCGGTAGAAACGGCGCCGGACCTCGCGTGGGACGGCCTCGCGGTTCTTGTACCCGAGGTCGTGCTCGATCTCCGCCCAGGCGTGCTGGAGGATCGAGCGGATCTGCACCTCGAACCTCGCCCCCGTCTCCACCACCGGCAGGGCAGCGAAGTCGGGCACGCCCGGCGAGGGCGAGACGACGTAATGCACCCCCATGTACCCGAAGCGGTCGGGGTCGTGCACCTTCGACTTGTCGATGGAGTGGTCCCAATCGACCGTGTGGTGCTCCTCAATCAGCCGGGCGACCACGTTCACGTCGCTCTCGAAGTAGGTGATCACGCGCACGGCCACGAGGTCGGTCACGTCGGCGAGCGAGGCGTACCGCCCCGGCTTGCGCCGCAGCTTGTCGGCGAGGCTCGCGGGGCGCTTGACCCGGCCCGTCACGTGGTGGATGTTCAGCCCCGCCCCCGCGAGCAGCCGGGTGGTGTGGGCGACCGCCGCGTCCCTCAGCCGCTCGTACTCCGACAGGGCGTCCCGATACGCCTGCACCAGCGCCTCGCTCATCGTGGGGCCATGATAGTGCAGGCCCGGGCCATGAGCCGCACATGAGCGAAGTCGGGAGGGACCGCCGCCCTGGCTCCTTCCCACCGGGCGGGTGCATCCTGTCCGCATGACGACCCCCACCCGGACTCCCGCGGTGACCTTCCCCGCCCCCAGGCGAATTCCCTACCCCGGCGGCTGCGTCCTCGAACCCGGCCCCTACGCCCTCGACTACCTGCTCAAATGGCGGGCGGACGTGACCGTGCAGGGTGAGGTGCACCCGGACACGCCCGTCTTCCCCCTGCTGCGCGAGCTGCTGCAAGACCCCGCCGCCCACGGTCTGACCCGCGAGGAGGCGCAGGAGGCGCAGGGCCGGTTCCTCACCCTGGCCGGGCAGGCGCTCTCCGCCGAGGGGGGCGACCCCGCGTGGCTCGCCCGGGAGTTCGGGCGTTGAGGGCCCCGGGGACACGCCGTTGACGCGGACCATCCCCGAATTGCGGCCCGCGCTGCCGGGCGAGGCCCTGCACGCGCGGGTGGCCCGGACGCTGCGGGAGGCGATCCTGGAGGGGGCTTTGCCCCAGGACGTCCGGCTGCCGGGGCACCGTTCCCTCGCCGCGCGGCTGGGCGTCTCGCGCAACACGGTGGTGGACGCCCTCGCGCAGCTCGGGGTGGAGGGGTACGTGCACAGCAGCGCGCGCAGCGGCACCCGGGTGGCCGTGCCGGGGGCGGCGCCCGTCCGCGAGGACGCCCCCGCCTTCCCCCTGCCCCTCAGCGCGTGGGCGGCGCGGGCCCTGGCCGGGCGGGTGCCGGACGCGGGCGGCGGCTACGCGGTGGACTTCCGGGTTGGGCAGCCCGTCCCCGACCTCTACCCGGCGGGCGCGTGGGCGCAGGCCCTGACCCGCCAGGCCCGCACCGCCGGGCAGCGCGGGGAGGGAGGCCCGCCCGACGACCTGGAGACCCTTCTCGGCCCGCCCGAGACGCGCCGGGCCCTCGCCGCCTACCTCAACGCCGAGCGCGGCGCCCGCGTCACCCCCGACATGGTGATGCTGACGGGGGGCACCCAGGCCTCCCTCGACGCGCTGGCGCGGGTCTTTCTGGAGGAGGGGCGGGTGGCCGCCGTCGAGGACCCCACCTACCCGGGAGCGCGGGCGGCGCTCGGGGCGACGGGGGCGACCCTCTGCCCGGTGCCGGTGGACGCGGCGGGCCTGAATCCGGCGGCCTTGCCGGAGCGGGCGACCCTGCTGTATCTCACCCCGGGGGCCCAGTACCCCACGACGGTCCCGCTGCCCGCCGGGCGGCAGACGGAGGTGGTGGCCTGGGCGCGGCGGGCGGGGGCCTTCATCCTGGAGGACGACTACGCCGCCGACCTGCACCACGGCGGGCGGCCCCCGGCGGCGATGCAGGGGCTCGCCCCCGACCGGGTGATCTTGCTCGGCAGCTTCAGCAAGAGCCTCGCCCCCGTCACCCGCAGCGGTTACCTCGTCGCGCCGGGGGCCATCACGCGCGTGCTGGCGGGCACCCGGCCCCTCACCGACCGCGCCCCCGCCACGCTCGACGCCCTCGCGCTCGCGGACGTGCTCGCCTCGGGGGCGTACGCGCGGCACCTGCGGGGGGCGCGGTCGGCCATCCGCCACCGCCACGAGGTCCTGCTCGCGGCCCTGGCCTCCGGGCTCCCGGGGTGGGAGGTGACGCCCGCCCGCGCCGGGCTGCACGTCCACGTCACCCTGCCCGCCCCGCTCTCGGAGGAGGCGGCGGTGAGGCGGGCGGCCTCGGCAGGGGTGGCGCTCTCCCCCGCCGCGCCGCTCGCGCACCACGCCCGGCCTCCCGCCGTCCTGCTCGCCTTCGCGCCCCTGCCGCCCGAGCGGCTGCGGGAGGGGGTCGCCCGCCTCATCCGTGTCTTTTTTCCTGCTCTCCCCCCCAACGGGCGGGCTGAGGCAGGCTTCGTGAAGACGGAGTAAAGTGGGGGCGTGCGCTTCCTGTTCGTCGCCCTGGCGGTCGCCGTCGCGCTGCTGTACTTCACCGTGGGGCTGCGTTTCGGCTACGTGACGCTGACGCCCACCCACCTCCTCAACGCGCAGGGCGAGAACCGGTACGCCTTCGACCTGTACGAGGCCGACAAGAGCGTCGGCGTGCACGGCACGTGTTCGGTCCGCAGCGGCAAGGCCGTCTTGCGTCTCCTCGACCCCAGCGGCACCCAGGTCGCCGGGCAGACCTGCCCCAAGGGCGAGTGGACCCTCAACCTGCTCGGCAGCGGCCAGATGGGCATCTACCGCCTGACCGTCGAGTTCGACCGCTACTCGGGCACGCTCGACCTCAAGGAAGCGCGGCAGTAGGAGGCTGGCGATGACGGCCCTCGCGTTCCTCGCTCGCTCGCTGGCCCACACCGAATGGGGCAACCACCGGGTGCTGAGGGCGCTGCGGCAGACGTCCACTCCTCCTCCTCAGGCCGTGCGGCTGTTCGCCCACCTCCTCGCCGCCGAGCATGTCTGGCTGTTGCGACTGCGTGGAGAAGACGCCCGGACCACGCCGATCTGGCCGGAGTGGGACCTGGAGACTTGCGGAGAACGCCTGCCGCTCAACGGGCTGGACTACCGGGCCTTCCTCGAAGTCCTGACCGACGCGCGGCTGGACGAGGTGGTGACCTACCCCAACAGCACCGGACGGGTCTTCCACACGCCCGTAGGCGACATCCTCCACCACGTCTTCGCGCATGGGGCGTACCACCGGGGGCAGATCGCGCTGATCATGCGGCAGGCGGGGCTGGAGCCCGTGAACACCGACTTCATCACGTTCGTGCGGGAGACCATGCCGGGCTGATCGGAAAAGGACCACCTCACGCGGAGATGGCCCCTTATTGTTGGTGACGCTCGCTTACGCCTGCTGCTTGGCGGCGTTGGCCTTGTTGATCGCGCGGGCGAGGCGGCTCTTCTTGCGGGCGGCGGTGTTCTTGTGGAGGGTGCTGCCCTTGGCGGCCTTGTCGAGCAGGCTCTCGGCCTTGCGCTGGAGGTCTCCGGCGTTCTCGGCGCCCGCCCCCGCGGCGGCGACGGCCTTCTTGGTAAAGGTCTTGATCGTGCTCTTGCGGCTGCGGTTGATCAGGCGCCTTTTGAGGCTCTGGCGGTGACGCTTCTGGGCGGACTTGTGACGAAGGGCCATGTAAATTCTCCTTGTTCTCCCGCGTCTCGCGGGGCGGTTCCCGGTGCCTTGGCAGGGGAACACGACGCGCCCGGCTCCTCGTGGGCAGAGCCTCGGCGCCCTCCGACCAGCCTTTGACCGGGCGGAGGTCACCCACCGGGCGGTAGGCAACCTGGGCATCTTAGCGGGTGCGGGGAGGCGGGCGCAAGCGGCATACTGTGCGCGTGACGGCGGGAGAGGAGAGGACACCGGAGGACCGGCAAAAGGCCCGCGACGACCTCCTCGCCTATGCCTTCCGCGCGCTTTCGGGCCGGGCGCTCACCGAGACGGAGCTGCGAGCCCGCCTCCTGAAGCGCACCGACGACGAGACGCTCGCCGCCGAGGTCCTCGCCCGGGTGCAGGAGCTGGGCTACCAGAGCGACGAGGGGGTCGCCCGCGCCGAGGGCCACCGCCGGGGGGTGGGGGGCTTCCGTGTGCGCCAGACCCTCAAGCGCCGGGGCGTGGGCGAGGGGCTGATCGAGGAGACGCTCGCCACCCGCGACCCGGAGGAGGAACAGGCCGACGCGGTAACAATCCTGGAGCGCCGCTGGCCCAGCTTCGCCCGCAGGCGTGACCCCCGGGCGACGGCCTACGCCTTCCTCGCCCGGCGCGGCTTTCCGGGCGCCGTGATCTGGACGGCGATCCGGGAGGTGTCGGCGGCCCACCCGGAGGAGGGGGGCGGGGAGGACGAGCCGGAACCGGAGTTCTAGGACGAGGATTGAAGGTTCAGCGTCTGGAGCAACCGACCTAGAGACTGTCTTGCTGAGCGTGAGCGAAGCATCTCCAGACGATGCTCGTGAGGCCCTTCGCTTCGCTCAGGGTGACAATTATTTTCTTTCCACTGCTTCATCGGGAGCGAGTCACCTGAGAGAAGGAGCGGAGTTCCTGCAACGGGGCAAGATGCTTCGCCGCACCCGGCCCGACGACCTATCCATGCCCATCCGGACGGCGGGGGGGCCCTCGCTTGACACCCCCGGGGGGGCCG
The DNA here is from genome assembly GCF_002869765.1 of Deinococcus planocerae. Lineage (NCBI taxonomy): Bacteria > Thermotogati > Deinococcota > Deinococci > Deinococcales > Deinococcaceae > Deinococcus > Deinococcus planocerae. The sequence goes on from NZ_PNOR01000011.1 coordinate 68,277, forward strand.
CGTAGACTACCCGACGCACCAAAAGCGGGCCTCTGTGCCCGTCTGACTGGAGCCGTGGTAGGGCGGGGCGTAGCGCAGCCTGGTAGCGCACGTCGTTCGGGACGACGGGGTCGGAGGTTCGAATCCTCTCGCCCCGACCACGCGGGAAGCCTCCCCATGCGGGAGGCTTTCGCTTTGGGCCCCCGCGCGCCTTTCGCCCCTTCCCCACCCCTGCCCGGAGCCTGCCCCATGCGCGTCTACGCCATCGCCGACCTGCACCTCGCCACCGTGACGCCCAAGCCGATGACGGTCTTCGGGCCGAACTGGGCGGGGCACCCCGAGGCGATCTTCCGGGAGTGGCGAGAAGTCGTGCGTGAGGAGGACCTCGTGTTGTTGCCGGGCGACCTCTCGTGGGCGATGCGGCTCCCCGACGCGCTGGTGGACCTCGCCCGGGTGGCGGAGTTGCCGGGCACCAAGGTCTTGCTGCGGGGCAACCACGACTACTGGTGGACGAGTGCCTCCAAGCTGCGCGCCGCCCTGCCCCCCGGGATGCTCGCCGTGCAAAACGACGCCGTGCGGGTCGGCAAGGTGGTCGTGTGCGGCTCGCGCGGCTGGGTGACTCCCGGCTACGAGCCCCTGAGCGAGGACGACGAGCGGCTGCTGAACCGTGAGGCCGAGCGGCTGCGGCTGAGCACCCAGGCCGCCGCCCGTCTCCGGCAACCCGGCGACGCCCTCATCCTGATGCTGCATTACCCTCCCGCGAGCCCGCCCTATCCCCCCAATCCCCTCAGCAACGTGATCGAGGCGGCCCGGCCCGATCTGGTCGTCTACGGCCACCTCCACGGCGCGAACCCCGAGCGGGCCCTGCGGAACCTGAACGGCATCCCCGCCCACCTCGTCGCGGCGGACGGGCTGAAATTCCGCCCCAAACTGCTGCTGGAAACGCGGGAAGGCTAGGGAGCTGCTTCCCACCACACACCACGCCCAAACGACCCCAGGCGCCTGAAGGTCGGCGCGTCCGGGGCCGTCTCCCGGGTGCTCAGCCGCCCTCCCGCGGTGGGCGTGCCTGTGCTGCTTGTTCCTCTCGTCCTGAGTTCTCCCACTCGGATGGCTCTTATTGAGAATCATTCCTATTAAGGGTAGAATGCGGGCATGTCCACGCCCGCCCGATCCCCTGCCCCCGCCGTCGCCACCCTCACGCCCACGCACCAGGAGCACGCCTTCGTGCTGCAAAAGGTGCAGCCCGCGCTGCTGGGGCTGATGGACGGCAGCGTGAGCACCCTGGCGCCGATCTTCGCGGCGGCGGGGCTGACGGGCAGACCCATCGACGCCTTTTGGGTGGGGCTGGCGGCGAGCATCGGGGCGGGGATCAGCATGGGGCTGGCCGAGGCGCTCTCCGACGACGGCAAGGTCAGCGGGCGCGGCACGCCGGTTGCGCGCGGGGTGATCACGGGGCTCGCCACCATCCTGGGCGGGATGCTGCACACCTTCCCCTTCCTGCTGCCCGACCTGCGCGCGGCGCTGACGCTGGCGTACGTGGTCGTGATCGTCGAGCTGCTCGCCATCGCCCTGATCCGCTGGCGGTACATGCGCAGCCCGCTCGGGCAGACGGTCTTTCAGGTCGTCGTGGGCGGCGCGGTCGTCTTCGGGGTGGGCGTGTGGCTGGGACGGCTCGGGGCGGGCGGGTAAGACGGGAGAGCTGGGGGAGGGGGCGCAGGTGGCCTCCTCCCTTTTCTTTGGCTAAGCCACCCGGCGCAGGCGCGCGGGCCGCCACGCGGCGCACACTGCGGGCATGACGCACAGCATCCGGGCCACCCTCCGCGCGGTGGTCACGCACCCGGACGGGCGGCGGGTCGCGGCGGTGAGCGGCGCCCTGCCCGCGGCGGTGGTGGCGGAGAACACCTTCGTGGGGCGCGGCCTGACGAACGCCTTCCCGGCCCTCTCCCCCTGGCTGGCCCCGCTGCGGCGGCTGCATTTCGCCCGGCTGGGGGAGGACCCGGACGGCACCCTCGTGCGCGAGGCGGTGTGGCACTTCGACGCGCCGCAGGGGCTGACGGGCGCGGCCTGGGTCCTGCCGGGCGAGTTGCCCGAGAACGAGCGGGGCTGGGCCGAGGCCGCCCTCATCCCCGCCCCGCCGCACAGGCCCCCCTTCGCGCGGGTCGGCTGGGCGGCGGGCGCGCTGGCGTGGCTCGACGAGGAACTGGGGGAGCAGGGCCTCACCCGCGCCGGACCGCCCGAGCCCCTCAAGCACTGGGGCATCAGCGCCCTGTGGCGGGTGGGGTTGGAGGGGGGCGGGGACCCCGTGTACCTCAAGGCCGTACCCGCCTTCCTCGCGCGGGAGGTCACGGCGACCTGCGTGCTCTCGGGCGAGATTCCGGGAGCGGCTCCGCCCGTCCTCGCCGCCGACGAGGGGCGGGGGCTGCTGCTGATGGGGCACGCCGGGGACGTACCGGGTGAGGATGATGACGGCACGGCTCTGGCCGCCCACCTCGCGCGGGTGCAGCGGGCGAGCGTGACGGTCCTGGCCGAACTGCGCTCACGGGGGGTACCCGACCACGGCCCGGCGTGGGTGGCCGCGCTGCTGCCCGAACTCCTGCGGAGCGACATGCTGCTGCTCGGCGAGGAAGGCGGCCTGACCCCCGCCGAGGCCGCCCGGCTGTGGATGCTGGAGGGCCGCTTGCACGAGGCGTGCGTCCGGCTGCTCACCTCGCCGCTGCCGGAGGTGGTCGGCCACGGGGACCTCCACCGGAACAACGCCGCGCGGAAAGGGGACGGGCGCTGGACCCTCCTCGACTGGTCTGACGCGAGCGTGACCCACCCCTTCCTCGACGCGGACCCCCTCTACCTCGCCCCGGAGGGCGCCTCCCCGGGGACGCTGGAGGCCGCACAGACCGCGTACCTGACGGTCTGGGCCGACCTCCTGCCCGTGGACGAGGGACGGGCGTTGATGCAAGACGCCCGGCTGGTGGGCGAGGTGTACCGGGCGTTGGGGTACACGCACGGCATCCAGCCCCACATCGAGGACGAGGACGAGATGCGAACCTGGCCCCTCGAACACCTGCGGCGGGTGCTCGAACGGGCGGAGGCGCCCGTTCCACCTGCCCCCATGCCCGGGCAGGTGTCGCCCACTCCCTTGCCCTGACCTTCACCCGGCCCTGCGCCCGCCGCGGACCCGTGGGGGGAGGCCGCTATGCTGGGGGCGGAGGCGCGCGTGCAGGACCCCGACAAGGTACAGAACCGGCTGGTGGCCGACCGCAAGGTGAGGGCGGTCGCCCAGACGGGGAGCCACGGCACGGAGGTCGCGTGGGTGGGCAGCCTGCCGACCCTGGTGACCTTCGAGCGCGGCCTGCTCTCCCACCAGACCGAGACGCGCGCCGGGGTGACGGTCGAGCGCTTCCCCTTCGAGAAGCTGGAGGGGTGGCGCGAGTGGGACGTGGCGCGCGAGGAAGCGCCCCTCGCCCTGCTCGCCACCAGCCGCGTCGTGTATGACCCGACCGGGTACTACGGGCGCATTCAGCGCACCCTCTGGACGCTGAACCCTGCCCAGCTCGCCGCGCACCGGGAGGAACTGCTGGGCCGCGCCGCCGCCCGGCTGGACACCGCCCGCCGCGAGTACACCGGCCCCGGCCACGGCCCGCAGGAGCAATTGCTCGCGCTCGCCGAGGCGCGCGACGTGGCCCTCTCGCTGCTGTATCCGGCGCTGCTGACCCATACGCACGCCTGGCCCGAGTTCGAGATTCGGCTGCCGCACGCGTGGCGGGCCGCCGCCGGACTGCGTTTTCCCAAAGCCGTCTACCGCCTGGAAAACCTCTACGGCTTCGGCGGCGAGGACGAGGCCCGGCGGGTGCTGCTCGCCACGCGCGGCCTGGGCCTCGTCGAGCAGGAGAAACGCGCCCGCGCCGCCTTCCAGGTCGGGTACTACGACGGGGCGGTGCGCTACCTGCGCGACGAGACCGCCCGAACCCACCGCCCCGATCTGGAGCGCTGGACGTACATCTCCAGCGCCCGGCGCGACAAGCTCGGCATCCTGCTGGGCGTGACCCGCAGCCCGCTCGGGCCCGCCGCACTCGCCATCGCGGGGGAGTTGCTGGCGGACGCGCGGGAGGGGCGCTGATTGAAGGGGCTTCAGGAGGCCAGCAAGATGTCTTGGAGGCCCGGCCCGTTCACCCCCTCTGCGAGTCATAATCCCCCTCTCAAGGGAAACTCGCAGAGCTGCGCAGCAGAGGAGCTAAAAACAAAGGCTTTTTCCTACGCCAGCGCCTCCCAAGCTGCCTGCACCGCCGCCCCCCGCTCGAAGCGCAGCCCCAGGCTGGCGAAGCAGTCTTCCAACATGCCCGCGATGCCCAGCGCGTCGTAGCGGTCGGCGTAGCCCAGGGTGGAGACGCGGAACACCGTGTCCTCGTGCGGGGCCTGGCCGGGCAGGGCGCGCTGGCCCATCTCGGCGAGGCGGGCGCTGACCTGCCGCCCGCTGAGGGGAGCGGGGGGCCGCAGCACGGCGACGGCGGGCGTGGTGCGGGGAGCCCAGGCGGGGGCCCCGAGGGCCGTCCCGGCGGCGACCAGGGCGTCCGCCTGCCTGCGCTTCTCGGCCCACAGCACGTCCAGAGGCACGGCGATGAGACGGTCGAGGGCCAGCGACAGCGCGCAGATCAGGTTGATGGCGGGGGTCTGGGGCGTGTTCCCCGCCTTCTGGCCCCTGAGCTCGCGGGTGAGGTCGAGGTAGAAGCCGCGCCCCGTGTCCTGAATCATCCGCCCCTGCACCTCGGGGCTGAAGAGGACGAAGCCCAGGCCGGGGGGCGTGGCCGTGCCCTTCTGGCTGCCGCTCACGATGGCGTCCACCCCCCACTCGGCGGGCCGCAGTTCCGCGACCCCGTAGCTCGTCACGCAGTCGGCGATGACGATCAGGTCGGGGTTGTGCGCCCTCGCCGCCCGGGTGATCGCCTCCAGGTCGTGCAGGGCGCCCGTGCTCGTCTCGGAGTGGGTGATCAGGAGGGTGTGGGCGTCCTTCGCGGCGTCGGCGACCTCGCCCGGGTCGAGCACGTCGCCCCAGGGCCGGGCCACGACGGTCGTGTCGTAGCCGAGCCGCCGCGCCATCTCGCCCCAGCGTTCGGAGAATTTGCCCGCCTGGGCGTTCACCACCTTCGCGCCCACGGGGGTCAGGCTCACCAGGGCCCCCTCGAAGGCCCCGGTGCCGCTGCTCGTGGTGATCACGGCTTCGTAGGGGGCGCCGAGGAGACGGGAGAGCTTGGCCCGGGCCTCCTGCAACTTCTCGACCCCCTCCGGCGCGCGGTGGTGCATCTGCGGCTGGGCGAGTTCGAGGAGGACGCGCGGCTCGACCTCGACCGGGCCGGGGGCGATCAGGCGGCGGCGGTTGAGGGGGAGGTGGGCCTCAAAGTCCGGCGCCGTGGTGGGGCGGGCGGGGGCGGTGTCGGTCATGCTCCGCATCGTAACGGCGGGCGGATGGGTGGGCGTGGGGCTCGTCTGGAACCCTCAGCCCACCCGCAACTCGTCCACGCCCGGCCCCGCGCGGTCGGCGAGCAGCGCGGCGGCGACGGCCTCGGGGGCGAGGGCTCCGCGTGGGGCCCGGCCCACCTGCGCCCAAAGGGGCGTGTCCACGGCGGGCGGGAGCACCAGGGTCAGGGTCTTGCCGCGTGTCTCCAGCCGGGCAATTTCCAGGGCGCGGGCGACGGCGGCCTTGCTCGCCGCGTACTGGGAGAAGCCGCGCGCGGTGACGAGTTCAGGGCGGGCGCCGATCACGTACAGCCGACCGCCCTGGGCGAGCCGGGGCAGGCCGTACTTGAGCGTCCACAGCACCCCGAAATAGTTGGCGTTCCACACCGAGCGCACCTTGGCCGCGTCCGCCTCGGCGAGGGGCTGGGGCAGGGCGGCGCCCGCCGCGTACACGACCGTCTCCAGGCCGTCCAGGCCCCCAAACAGGGTGCGGACGTGGCTCTCGAAGCCCACGTCGAGGGGGTAGGTGTGCGCTCCGAGTTCGGCGGCGAGGGGCTGGAGTTTTTCCCCGTTGCGCCCGGCCAGGGTCAGCGGGGACTGCCCTGCGAATGAGCGGGCCACTGCCGCCCCGATTCCGCCCGTTGCTCCGATAATCAGCGTGCCGCCCTGGGTGGTCATGGGCTCAGTGCAACATGGGGAGGCACGGTTGGGCTGTAGGGAGGGATGCAGAGGGGCCGGGCGACTTGCGACGGTTGGCCCCCACCCCCCAGCCCCCTCCCCCCGGGGGGGCAGGGGGAGCGGCGCTGCGCTGGGCAAGGACAAACGGGCGGCGCGGGTGGACGGGTCCTCCTGAACGGAATGTGTGATCTTGTCGCGTCTTAGTCGCGGGTCCACCGTCTCGCTGCGCGAGCAAGGCGGGGCCGTGGGCCAGGACCGTCCACCCTCGGCCACTCAACGGGCGTCCGGAGAGACGTTTTGAAAAGCGCGAAAGCTCCCACTCTTTTTTTCCCTCTCCCCCCGTGGGAGAGGGCCGGGGTGAGGGGGCGTGTGACCATCCCCACCACCAGGAAGATGCCTCCTTCCCCTTTCCCCAGCGGGCAACTCGCGGACTTCTGGGGCGACGCCATCTCCACCCCTTCCCCGCCTCACCTCAAACCGGCGTCCCGCTCCCCCCCAGCGCCTCCTCAATCCGGCCCAATCGGCGGGTGGCGGGGGCGAGGGCCGTGACGACGGCAGCGACGAGGATGACCGCGCAGGCGGCGGCGTGGGTGGCGAGGGTGTCCAGCGGCAAGAAGGCGAGGGAGATTCCCGAGAGGGCGGCGAGGCCGATGGAGACGGCACTGAGGTCGAGGAACGGGTGGCGGGTGACGCGCGAGGCGTTCCAGCGCAAGAAGAGCAGGGTGAGGCACGCCAGGGCGAGGGGCCAGGCGACAAGCTGGCGGTTGATGACGTCGCGGGCGCCGTTCTCGTCGGAGATGCCGTGGCCGAAGCCCACCGCGAGCATCACGATGCTGAGGGTGAAGGGCAGGTGCCCGTAGAGCCACGCGAGGAGCGACCCGACCCGCCCGGCCCGGTGCGCCGCGAGGACAGGCAGGGCGCGGGCCTGCTCGAAGTACAGCCGCCACATCGCCACGGCGGCGACCAGGGCGAGCAGCGAGGGGGCCTGCTCGAACCAGCGCAGCTCCTGCTGACGGCTCCCCGCCACGACCTCGGTGACGATGCCGCCCAGCGCGATGATCTGGAGGAGGCCTACCCGCTCGGGCAGGTGTTCCTGGTGCGGCAGGGCCCCTCGCTGGCGGGCGCGGCCCAGGATGGGCGTGAGCACGTCGATGGTGAGCGCCACCCCCCAGGCGAGGAGTTCCGCCGTGCCCTGGAGGAAAGCGCTGGCAAACCAGAAGAGGGCCGCGGCCCCGAAGCCCAGCACCTGTCCGCGCGCGAAGGCGGCCCCCTGCGGGTGGGTGCGCAGGGTGAGCAGGTACATGCCCACCAGCACGAGGCGATTGGCGGTGTAGGCGAACCCGAAGGCCATGCCGGTGTCGCTGAGGTCGCCGCGCAGGGTGAGGGTCAGGGTCCCCAGGGTCAGGAGCTGCACGAGCGTGCCCCAGCGGTAGGCGCGGCTGTCGTTGCCGTAGCGCGCGGCGAAGGTCGTGTTGCCCGCCCAGGCCCACCACACCGCCGTGAACATCAGCACGAACACGAGGAGGTTGCCTCCCGTGGGCGCGTCCCCCAGCCGCTTGGCGAGCTGGTCGAAGGCCGTCACGAAGATCAGGTCGAAAAACAGCTCCAGCCAGGTGACCCGCTGCTCGCCCGAGCCCTCCGGCTGCCCGGTCTCGGAGGCCCCGTCCGGCGAGCGGTCCTCGATGTGAACGTCGCTGGGCCCCCCCTGGGGACCACCTCCCTCGAAACGGGCCGTCAACGCAACCTCCCCAGACCCTTGCGGATCAGGGCGTCGGCACTCTGGGCGGGATCGGCGGCGAGGAGTTCGGCCACCACACTCCGCACCTGGCCCTCCCGGAAGCCCAGCGCCAGCAGCGCCTCGATGGCGTCCCGGCCCGCCGTACTCGTGACCGGAGCCGCCCTCACCCCGTCGGGCGTGACGGGCGCGGCGAGGTGGTCGGGCACCTTGTTCTGGAGTTCGAGCACCAGCCGCTCGGCGGTCTTCTTCCCCACCCCCGAGACGCTGGAGAGCAGCTTCACGTCGCCCGTCAGGAGCCCCTGGGCGATGGCACTCACGGGCATGGCGGAGAGCAGGGCGAGCCCGAGCTTGGGGCCCACCCCGCTCACGCCCGTGAGCAGGTCGAAGAGGCGCAGGCTGTCGGCGTCAGAGAAGCCGAAGAGAAGCTGGGCGTCCTCGCGGATGACGTGCCGGATGTTTAGTTCCGCCGGGGCCTCCACCGCCAGTTTTCCCAGGGTCGAGGCGGGGCAGAAGACCTCGTAGCCCACCCCCCCCGCGACGATCACGGCGCTGGAGTCGCGCACCTCGCGCACCACGCCACTCAGGTAAGCAATCACGCCCCGGATTCTAGGGGCCTGGCCCTCAGGGGAAGGGAACGCCCCCCCGATTCGCGCCCGGCGGGGGGGTTCAACCGGGAAGCAAGTCAGCATCCCGCCGCCCCTCCTCCCTCGCCGCCGCACTTTCCCCCGAGGCACTGCCCCCGGGCGGCAGGCTGGTCTCCCTGCCCGCCTCCAGGGGGGTCAGGGCCTCCACGATGGCGGCGGGGTCGCTCGCCTGCATCATCACCTCCGCCTCGGGGTCAAGGCGGTTGTGGACATTGGGAAGGTCCCGGCGCAGTTCTTCGAGCAGCTCGATGATCTTGGCGCTGCGCTGCTCGGTCAGCAGGGCGATCTGGAGGGCCAGTTGCGCCCGCTGCTCGTTGATCTGGCCCTGCCGCGCCTGCGCCACCAGCACCACCGTGGTCACCAGCAGGCCCAGCAGCCCGAACACGTCCTGCATCCATGGGAAGGGCGGGGGGTCCCAGGGCGTCTTGCCGTCCCACTTCAGGCCGAGGTTCGTCCCGATCCACAGCAGGCACAGGGCGAGGAATCCGGCCACGAACGCCGGGCGGCCCACCAGCGCGCCGATCTGCTCGATGGGACGGTGCAGCCGGGTCAGGCTCTCCTCGGCCCGCGCCTGCAAGACCTGGTTGACGGCGATGTTCTCCTGGATCAGGGCCTGGACGGTTTCTTCCCGGGGTCGGCGGCGCCAGCGCGAAAGGCTCTTTCGCATATCCGCCCATGCTGACCCTCCCCGCGCCCGGGAACATAGGCACGGACAGCGTTTGGGGGCGGCCCGCCCTTCAACGATCCCTTAGCCTTGGGCGGTCCTGGCGGCGAGCGACGTCCGCACGTCCGTCTGCCCCAGCCGCACGTGGTGGTCCTGCCCCTCCCACCCCGCCGCCGTGTGCCGGGTGAAGTCGAGGGTCTCGTGGCCTTCCAGGTCCCCGGGGCTGAAGGTCACCCCCCACAGGCCGAAGGGCAGGGGCACGGCCTCCCGGTCCTGCGCCTCCTGCCAGCCGTCGAAGCCGAAGTGGAGGGTGAAGGGCCGGTCGTCCTCGATCAGGAGCAGCAGGCCGGGTTCGAGGTGGGGGACGGGCGCGGCGGGCCGCCAGTGCCGGACCTCGGCGGGAAGGGGCTCGCGGTAACGCTTCTCCACCTCGCGCAGGAGTTCGGCGGGGCGACCGGTCTGCGTGGCGTGCAGCAACTTCAGGAATTCGGCGTGCGCCCACAGGAGGGGCATCGCGCTGCCGTTGGGGCGGCCCGGGTACAACCCCCGCTCGGGGATGGGGGGCCCGTTCCAGACCTGCTCGGGCAGGAGTCCCCCCGGGCTGGAGCAGCGCAGCAGCGCGTCGAGGTAGGGCATGGGGTCCTCCCCCGCCTGGAGGGCGAGGTGCCCCCGCTCGCCGCTCAGGAGGGGCCACAGCCGCCCCACCCCGTGCCCGTCGTACGCCGAACCGTCGTCGTGTTCGCCGTAGCCGTCGCCGTTGTAGCGGTGGTAGAAGGTGCCCGTGGGCGTCTCCTCGGCGAGGAGGTGGTCCACCACCCGGACGGTGTTCCGGATGCGCGGGTCGGTCGCCGAACGCAGGCCCAGGCGCGGCAGGTAGGAAAAGTCGAGGCTGACGAGGGCGGACGCCTCGATGCCCTGGCCCTCGCGGTTTTGGAGGGTCACCTGCCCGGTGAGGGTGCCGTCGCGGTCGGGCGGGGCGAGGCGCACGTAGTAGCCGTCCACCCCCAATTCGCGGCCCAGCGGCGTGCCGGTGACGTAGCACAGGCTCTCCAGCCGCTCGTTCCAGTCGTCGGCGAGGCCGAGGGCGTGGTGCCGTTCCTCCTCCTCCAGCCAGCCCGACCCCGCGACGAGGGCGGCGATGGCGACCCCCAGGGTGAAGGGGTTCACCCCCGCGTTCTCCTCCCAGCGGTCCTGGTCGCTGGTGGGGCCGGTGCGGGCCACGAAGGCGAGCGCCCGGCGCACCATGTCGCCCGTACCCTCCAGCTCGGGCTCCCCCTCCTCGCGCAGTTTGGCGGCGAGCAGGACCGGGAAGGCGGTCTCGTCGAGCTGCACGCCGTGCCAGAAGCCCCGCCCGTCGGGGTAGTAGTTTTGCAGCCAGTGGCCGTCGGGCTGCTGGTTGGCGATGAAGCCCGCCAGCACCCGCCGGGCGTCCTCGCGCTGGTGGCAGGCGATCAGGCCGAAGGCCGCCAGCGTCGCGTCGCGCGGCCAGACGAGGTGGTAGCCGCCCAGCGTGTCCGTCGTGTCCCCCCAGGGAATGCTCAGGCTGGCGACGAGAGCGCCAGGGTACGCCCGGTCCTCGTGGATTTTGAGGACGGTGGCGCTCAAGAGGGCTTCGGCTTCTAACTCGGGCGTCGGGGCGTCGAGCTTGAGGGCACCCCCCCATCCCTCCCAGGCGTGCAGGAAGGCGCGGCGGGCGGCCTCGTCCCCCTCGGCCAGGCTCGCGCGGGCCAGCCCCTGCGCCCCTTGCACGTTCAGGGCGAAGCCCAGCGCGATCAACCCGGACGGTTCCCCCAGTTCGGCGGTGAGGGCGAGGTTGCCGTTCTCCGCCCGCCCGTACGCCCAGGTCAGCCGCCCGTGCGCGCTCAGGTCCTGCCAGCCGTCGGAGAAGCCCACGTATCCGGCGCTGAGGTAGGTCATCGGCCCGCTCGCCAGCAGGGCGACGGCCCGCTCGCCGCTCGCCGCGAGCAGCCGTTGCCCCTCCACCCACGCGGCGCTGTCATGCCCGCTCGGCGTGAGGTGGGGGGAGAGGAGGACGACCAGCCGGTAGGGCCCGCTCAGGGCGTAGCGGATCAGCACCACGTCCCGCACGGGGTCGGGCAGCACCTCCAGGGTCAGCTCATAGTCCTCGCCCCGGTGGAGGATGGTGGGAAGGGGGAGGTACGGCTTGGGCATGGAGAAGACGTAGCGCCGCTCCCGCTTGAGGTCCACCCACCCCGACTCGCCCACGAGATAGAAGGTGAGATCGCGGATTTGCGGCTCGCCGGTGGAGGGCCAGTAGACCTCGTTCAGGGCGCCGTGCCCGCCTGTGACCCACACGCGGGAGGCGCCGAGGGCGGTCGTCACGAAGTCCTTGTCGCTGCTGGCCCAGGTGGGGGGCAGGCCGGGGGCCCCGGGGGCTAGGCCCTGGGCGGGTTGGGGCTGGTCGGTTTTGGTGGAAAGCTCCGGATCGGGGGTGCCGGGGGTCGGGGTGTCGGTCATGGGGCGCCCTCCTCATGGCGGGTCGGCGGGGGTCGAGGACCAGCCCCACGCGTTCTGCTGCGTCTTGGACGGACTTCGGGCTGTGGCCCCACCGTACTCCCGCGCCCCGCCCTCCGCCAGAAGGCGGACTTTCATCCGTCCTGCCAGGGCACGTACACTGGGGGCATGACCGTCACCCGCGAGCAGACCATGCCCATGCGAATGCCCCCGCGCGCCTGACGAGATCGGGAGGGGCGGGGTGCGGAGGCGAGCATCCCGCCCCTTCTCTTTCCTCCAGGCGCAGCATTTTTGCTGGTAAACCTGTAAACATTTTTACTTGCAAACATGTTTTTCGTATCTTGGAACGGTTGCCTGACCCCAACTCCGACCAGGAAGGCGAGTCAGGCGGGGAGAAGCGGCACATGACCAGATCACCCGAGCGAGAGTTTTACATCACCACCGCCATCGACTACGCGAACGGCGCCCCCCACATCGGGCACGTCTACGAGAAGATCCTGGCCGACGCCATCGCGCGCTACCACCGCCTCGCCGGGTTTGAGGTGACCTTTCTGACCGGCACCGACGAGCACGGCGAGAAGATCGCCAAGGCCGCCGCCAAGGCCGGACAGACCCCCCAGGCGTTCGTGGACCACCTCTCCATGAGCGCCTTCAAGGGCCTGTGGGACCGCCTAGAAATCAGCTACGACGACTTCATCCGCACGACGGAGGGGCGCCACAAGCGCTTTGTCACGGACATTCTCCAGCGGGTGTACGACGCGGGCGACATCTACTTCGCCGAGTACGAGGGCCTGTACTCGGTGGGCGCCGAGCGGTACGTGACCGAAAAGGAACTCGTCGAGGGCGGTGACGGCGTACGGCGTTACCCCGGCGACAAGGACCCGCCCGAGCTGCGGCGCGAGGCGAACTACTTCTTCCGCATGGAGAAGTACCAGGCGTGGCTCCTGGGGCACATCCAGAGCAATCCCGAGTTCATCCAGCCCGCCGGATACCGCAACGAGGTGCTGGAGATGCTGCGCGAGCCCATCGGTGACCTGAGCATCAGCCGCCCGAAGTCGCGCGTGCCGTGGGGCATCGAGCTGCCCTGGGACCCCGACCACGTAACCTACGTGTGGTTCGACGCCCTGCTGAACTACGTCTCCGGCCCCGTCAGCCGGGGGATGGGCGAGGAGACCATCGGCCTGGCGTGGCACGTCATCGGCAAGGACATCCTCAAGCCGCACGCCGTCTTCTGGCCGACGATGCTCAGGGCGGCGGGCCTGCCGATCTACCGCAAACTCGTCGTCCACAGCCACATCCTCGCGGAGGACGGGCGCAAGATGGGCAAGTCGCTGGGGAACGCCATCAACCCCGAACAGCTCGTGAACGAGTACCCGGTGGACGCGATCCGCTACACCCTGCTGCGGGAAGCGACCCTGAGCGCGGACAGCCCGTACGGCGAGGGCATCCTCGTCTCGCGGCTGAATTCCGACCTGGCGAACGACCTGGGCAACCTGCTTTCCCGCACCGTCAGCATGATCCAGAAGTACCGGGGCGGCGTGATCCCGCAGGCGCACGAGCCGGGCGAACGCGAGCACGGCATCGAGGCGGCGGCGCTGGCCCTGCCCGGCGAGGTGATGGGGCTGGTGCGCGACCTGAAGGTGAACATGGCGATCGAGACGGCGATGAACTTCGTGCGCGACCTCAACCGCTACATCGCCGAGAGCGCGCCGTGGAACCTCGCCAAGTCGGAGGAGACGGCCCGGCGCTTAGACACCGTGCTTTACACCGCCGCCGAGGGGCTGCGGGTGGCGAGCGTGGCGCTGGAGGCGGTCATCCCCGGCAAGGCCAGAGGGCTGCGCGGGCAACTCGGCCTGGGCGGGCAGTCCTACGCCCTGACGGGTGCGTGGGGCCTGACCCCTGCCGGAACCCGCGTCGTCGGCGGCCCGATCCTCTTCCCCAAGCCCGAGGCGCGCGAGAAAGAGGAGACCGACCCTCCCACACCCGCCCCCAAGAAGGAGAGAAAACCTGTGACCCAGCCCAGCGACCAGCCCCAGCCCGCGCCCACGCCCAGCCCCACCCCCGCCGCCACCGAGCCCGTCATCTCCATCGACGACTTCGCGCGGGTGGACCTGCGGATTGCCGAGGTGGTGGGCGCCGAGGCCGTCGAGAAGGCGGACAAGCTCCTCAAGCTCACCGTGCGGATGGGCGAGGAGACGCGCACGGTCGTCAGCGGCATCCGCAAGTGGTTCGCGCCCGAAGACCTCGTGGGCCGCCGGGTCGTTCTCGTCGCCAATCTCAAGCCCGCCAAGTTGCGCGGGATCGAGAGCCAGGGCATGATCCTCGCCGCTGAGGACGACCAGGGCAACCTCGACCTGGTGGGCACGAGGCTCGACCTGCCGACCGGGACGAAGGTGCGCTGAGCGGAAGGACGGGAGCGGCCCACCTTCCTGCCCGGTGGGCCGCTCCTGCGTTATCTGGACTGTCCCCCTGAGCGGAGCGAAGGGTCTCGCCTACCAGGCCGAGATGCTTCGCTCCGCTCAGCATGACACCGCTTTTGCGTCGAAAGCTCTACAGGCTCACGTCCTGCCCGAGCGCCCGGAACAACCGCTCCCGGTACTCTTTCCCGCCTACCTCGTACACCCCCAATCGGGCGAGGTGCGGGTTTTGAATCTGCGCGTCGAGGAGCGAAAAGCCCCGCGCGTGCAGGTGTGCGGCGAGGTGGACGAGGGCCGCCTTGCTCGCGTTCGGAAGGCGGTGAAACTTGCTCTCCGCGATGAAGGCGCCGCCGAGCGCGAGGCCGAGCACGCCGCCCGCCAGTTCGCCGTCCCGCCACACCTCGAAGGAGTGCGCCAGCCCCGTGCCGTGCAGGTGGGTGTACATGTGGGCGAGGGGCGGGCTGATCCACTCGCCGTCCCGCTCGGGCGCACCCGGCAGGTGGCCCCGGCAGCCCTCCACCACGTCGGCGAAGGCCGTGTCCACCCGCACCTCAAATCTCCCCAGCTCCCGCCGCAGCCGCCGCGCGACGTGCAGGCCCTCCGCTTCCGTCAGGGGCACGAGCGCCCGCCGCTCGACGGCGTACCACGCCACGCCGCCACCATTGTCCATCAGGAAAGCACCCCCCGCGTACCCCCGCGCGACCTCGCGGGTCAGGGGGTCGGGGTGGTGGAGGAAGAAGCGGGCGGAGGGCATAAGGTCAGTGGGGAGTGGTGAGTGGTCAGTGGAAAAGGACGAAAGGCGGAGGCCGGAGGCAGGTCGGGGCGGGCACTTCACCCACTGACCACTTACCCCTTCGGATACAGCACTGCCTGCGTGCACCGGAACACGGCCATAACCTTGCCCTGCCCGCTCCTCACCTCCGCGTCCCAGACCTGGGTGGTGCGCCCGGCGTGGACGGCGCGGGCCTCGCAGGTCACAAGCCCTTCGCGGGCGGTGGAGAGGTGGTTGCTCTTGAGTTCGATGGTGGTGAAGCCGCTCGCGCCTTCGGGAAGCAGCATCCGCGTGCCGTAGCCGCAGGTGGTGTCGGCAAGGGCCACGACGGACGCCGCGTGCAGGAAGGTGTTCGGGGCGAGGAGTTCGCGGCGGACGGTGAATTCACTTCGCAGCAGGCCCCTTTCCGCGTGGGTGAAACGGATGCCGATCAATCCGGGCAGCAGCCCCTCGCCCATCGTGTTCAGTTGCTCCAGGGTGGGCAGGTCGGGCATGGGGAAGAAGGTAGCAGCAATGGGCCCTGAGCCGTCAGCTTCCGGTCCTGGCTGACCGCTGACGGCTCCCGCCTCACCTCGGCCAGATACGGTTCATCCACCCGGCGGGGTTGGTGGCCTCGCCGCGCACGCGCATTTCGAGGTGCAGGTGCGCGCCGTCGCTCAGGCCGGTCGAGCCCACCTCGCCGATCTTGTCGCCGCGCCGGACCTTCTGCCCCACCCTGGCGGTCACCCGGCTCTGGTGGAAGTACAGGCTCGTCAGGCCCGCCCCGTGGTCGATGATCACGAGGCCGCCGCGCACGGGGTACCGGCCCGCCACGACGACCGTGCCGTCGTTCACGGCCCGCACGGCGGTGCCGGTGGGCGCGGGGTAGTCGGTGCCGTAGTGGTACTGGACGGGCCCGCCCGCCACGTAGGTGCGGGGCTGCCCGAAGGCGCTGCTCTGGGCGCGGACGTTCACGGCAGGCTGGAAGGGCCGCGCCCATGCCTGGGGGGTGCGGCGGGTGTACGCCCGTTCGACGAGGGCCTCCTCCGCCTTGCGCCCCGGGTCCTGAAGCTTGCCGCTGATGGAGGGCGGCAGGTTGAGGTACTGGATCGTCTGGGTGAGCCCGGTGACCGGAATGCTGCCCCGCACCTGATCGCCGCCCACCTTGATCTCGTACACGACCGGGGTGGTCTTGCCGAGCACCACACGCCCCAACACCACGTACTCGCCCGCCGCGCCCGTGGGGATCAGCCACTCGTCCGGGCGGCGCACGTCCTCGCCGACCTCGCTGGGAAAGCGCACCGTCGCCTGCCCCGCCCGTGGCCCGCTCAGGCGCATCACGAAGGCGTCGCCCATCCGCAGACTCGTCGGGGCCGTCACCGTGACTCCCGCGACCTGGGCCGTCCCCACGGGCACGGGTTCGGGCAGGGGGGTGGGCGCAGGTGCCGCCGTCGTGGGGGGCGGAGTCGCGGGCGCCGGGGCCTGCGGGGCCGTCTCACCCGGCAGCCTTAGGGTCTGCCCGACCTCCAGCGAGGTGTTCTTGAGGCCGTTGAGGCGGGTGATCTCGGCGACGGTCGTGCCGTGCGTCCGCGCGATGCTGTAGAGGGTGTCGCCGGGTTTGACGGTGTACGCGCCCGCCACGCCCAGCAGGAGGGCGGCGGCGAGCAGGAGGGGGCGGCTCATGAGGGCAGAATAGCCGCACTCCAGGCGCAAGGTCTACCGTAAGGGCGGCGGGGAGCGCCCTCCCACACGGGGAAAAGCGGGGGGTGGGCTGAGCGTGGGGACGCTTCGCCCCACTCGGCATGACAGGCTGTGTGCGTTCCGGGCCCTACCCCTCCGCCGTGTCGAGCACCAGCGTCACCGGGCCGTCGTTCGTCAGGTCGAGGCTCATGTGGGCGCCGAAGACGCCCTCCCCCACCGGAACGCCGTGCCCACGCAGGGCGGCGTTGAAGCTGGCGTACAGGGCGCGGGCCTGCTCGGGCGGCGCGGCCCCGGAGAAGCCCGGGCGGTTGCCCCGGCGGGTGTCGGCGTAGAGGGTGAACTGGCTGACGCTGAGCACCCCGCCCCCCACGTCGAGCAGGCTGCGGTTCATCCTCCCGGCCTCGTCGCCGAAGACGCGCAGCTTGACGATCTTCGCGGCGAGGGTATGGGCCGTGTCGGGCGTATCCCCGGGCGCGACCCCGAGCAGGATCAGGAGGCCGGGGCCCGTCTCGCCCGTGACCTGGCCCCCCACCGTGCAGCGGGCCCGCGTGACCCGCTGGAGGACGGCGCGCACCCCCTCAGTTCCCCAGGCGGGCGCGCAGGCTGCCGATGGCGTCCGTCAGGAGCTCGGCCTCCGTGAAGTCGAGGTTGCCACGCGTCTTCTCGGCGAGCATGGTCAGGAGTCGCAGGGAGCGTTCGGCGGTCTGCCGGGCCCGGCTTTCATCCAGCAGGCCGTCGCGGGCGGCGCTGGCGGTGGCAGCGTTGAGGTCCCCCAGCGCGGCCTCGGCGGTCGCTTGCAGGGAGTTGACGAGGCCGACGAATTCGAGGTTGGGCATGGGGGGCAGTGTACGTGGGACGGAGCGTCCCGGGCGGAGGGGTCAACTCTCGGAAATCACCGAGCGGTCGGATTCTGGCTCGGCGGCCACCACGTCGCCCGGCAGGGGCTCGGGCGCGTCCGCCGCCTCCAGCCGTGCCTGCACCCGCCGCAGTTCCTCACCCAGGTCCGCTGCCGCGAGCGGCGCCGCGTTCTCCCCTGCCAGCCGCCCCCGGATGTCCCGGAGGAGGTCCCGAATCTCCAGCAGCACCTCCGCCGTGAGCAGGCCCGCCGCCCGCTCGTCTTCCGTCCGCCCATGATCCATACCCCAGCGTACCCGACCCGGACGCGAGAGACTCAGAACAGCGTGGGCTGCGTGCTCTCGGGTTTCGGCTGGGCCGTCGCCAGCCCCTCCGGCTCCTTCTCCCCGCGCAGCACGGCGGCGGCCTCGCGGATGTCGCGCCAGGTCAAGCTCTTGGGGCCGCCGGGGGCGCGGGTGTCCTGGCGCAGGAGGTAGGCGGGGTGGAACATCGGCATGAGGAGGGCCTCGTAGCTGCCGCCCCCGCCGTCGTCGTGCCGGTAGGGGTGCCAGGTGCCGCGCGTCTTGGTGATGCCCAACCGGGTGCCCAGAAGGTACTGGGTCGGCGTGTTCCCCAGGGTGAGGATCACGCGCGGGCGCAGCAACGAGAGCTGGGGCCCCAGCCACAGCCCGGTGCAGGCGGCGATCTCGTCGGGCTCGGGGGTGCGGTTGGCGGGCGGGCGGCACTTGACGACGTTGGTGATGTAGGCGTCCTGCCGCGTGAGGCCCACGGCCCCCAGAATCTTGTCGAGGAGCTGCCCGGCGCGGCCCACGAAGGGCAGGCCCACCCGGTCCTCGTCCCCGCCGGGGCCCTCGCCGACGATCAGGAGGGGGGCCGCCGCTTGGCCGTCCGCGACGACGACCTGGGTGCAGCCGGGCCGCAGCTTGCAGGCGGTGCAGCCCTTGGCGCGGGCTTCGAGCGCCCCGAGGGCGGCCATGTCCGCGCCCGTCACGTCCGCCTCCACCGAATGCGAGAAAGCATGGGCCACAGCGTACCGCCGCCCGGGAAGGAGCGGCGGCGACGGGGGCACGGTTGGGGGGGTGGGGCGCCCTAGCCGCCCGCCGCCGGGGTCTCGCCCGCTGGGGTGGGGGCGGCCTCTTCCGGCGCGGCGCCGAGTTTGGGCCGCTTGCTGCGGGCCTCGCGCCGGGTCTTGGGGTCGAGGCCGACGAGCAGGAAATAGTTTTCCAGGGCGTTCTCGCGGCCCTTGATGTCAGGGTGCTCGGGCTCGGGCGTGCCCGTCACGAAGGGCAGGCGCCGGTACAGGTCGAGGGCGTAGAGGGTCACCTCGTCGGGCGCGTGCTCCCCGGCATAGGCGCTCAGCTCGGCGTATACCTCGCGGCGGCTCTCCGCGTGGGTCAGGAAAGCCTGTGGGTAGGGCGTCTCAGGGGCACGCAACATGTCCTGGCGGGCGATGCGGCGGTAATGCTTCAGGCCCTGCAAGAGCTGGTCGGTGGTCATCTGTTCTTTCATGACTCCTCCGGCGGGAGAGGGGCGGGTCGGCCTGCGAGGCTGGCGCTGAGTATAGGCCGGGGGCGCTCCCACGGCCCGCGCCCTCCCCCTGCCCACCACCTCGCCCACCTCCCTGAGAATCATGAGTTTCGTAACCTGCGCCGGGACACCTTTGAGACCGTCTGTGACGACGGCTGCCCGGAACGGGCGGTCGTGAGCCCGGAGCTGAGAAAACTGAGTTGGAGTCGAATTCTTCTCGTTTCTGACGAGGGGATCAGGAAGCATAAAGACCGTATAGGCGCATAGCGAGGGCGTATTCGTCCAAGAATGAAGGGCAAATAAAATAAAGTCGGGTTAAACTCTCCCGGTCGATGAACGCGCTACGTACCCTCCTGATTGCCGGTGCCCTGACGAGTGGGGCCTCCCTCGCCGCCACGCACACCGTCAAACCCGGTGACACGCTTTACAGCGTCGCGCAGAAGTACGGGATGGAGCCCGTGCAGGTGATGCAGCTCAACGGCCTGCCCAGCCCTACCCTCCAGGTCGGCCAGACCCTGGAGGTCGGCGGCGCAGAGGAAGGTGCGTCCCCCACCCCGGTCGCCGCGCGTCCGGCCAGCCCCGCCGCGCCCACTCGCCAGGTGAGCGCCGCCGTGCCCCCCAGCGCGAGCGCGCAGGCCCCCGCGCCCCGCGGCGGCAGCGCCTTCATCCGCACGGCGGCGACCCGCTTCCTGGGCATCCGCTACGCGCTGGGAGGCACGGGGGGCCGGGGCCTGGACTGCTCGGGCTTCACGATGCGGGTCTTTTCGCAGCTCGGCATCCGGCTGCCGCGCACCGCCGCCGCCCAGTGGCGGATGGGGGCCAGCGTGAGCCGCCGCGACCTGCGCGCCGGGGACCTGGTGTTTTTCAACACCACCGGGCGCGCCGCCAGCCACGTGGGCATCTACATCGGCGACGGCCTGATGGCGAACGCGAACAGCTTCAAGGGCCGCACCGTCATCGAGCCCCTCTTCGGCAACGTGTACTGGGCCAGCCGTTATATCGGCGCCCGCCGCATCCTGAGCTGAGCCGCGACGAAGGGCGCGCACCGACCAAGCAACCCTGCCACCCGCGCGGGGGTGTTTTGCCTGGCAGAATTCTGGTGGTTGGAAGGAAGTTTCTCCCAAAGCAGGAGGGGGAGCAGGCCATTTCCCACTCCCCCTCCTCGCCTTTCCCGCTACTGCCGGATGACCTGGGCGTCTTTCGGCAGGGCTTTGAGCCCCGAGACGGTCAGGCCGCTGTTCACGCGGTAATTCGTGACATTCAGGTCGGCGAGGACCTTGTTGCCGTTCCCGACGAGCTGGACGCGGGTGGGGCGCCAGCCCGCCTCGGTGATCCACACGCGGGCGCGGTCGGTGCCCCCCGTGCCCTTGGGGGTCGCCTCGAGCTGGTAGACCTTGCGGCCTGCCACGGTGCCCGTGCCGATCAGGCGCACGTTGTAGGTATTCAGCAGCGTGGCGGCGTTCGTGAGGCCGGTGAAGTCCAGCCCGCCCAGGCCCGAGTTCGCGGCGGCGGTCTTCGTGGGCGTGACGGTGATCTGGTTGGTCAGGAAGAGGTACTGGCGAATCTCGTTCTTGTCCGCCACGACCACGTTGTCGGCGAGGGCGTCGGGGGCGGCGAACTGCAACCGGGCCACGCCCTGGGCCGGGATGCTCTTGACGGTGAGGTCGATTCTTTGGGGGGCGGTTTCCAGGGTGGCCGTCCCGCTCAGGCGGAAGGTCACGTCCTTGGCGGCCTTCTGGGCGGCGTCGACGCGGCTGAGGATGTCCTGGGCGGTCTGGGCACTCGCGCCGGACACGAGCACGGCGAGGGTGAGCAGGGAGAGAGCTTTCTTCACCCTGGGAGTCTTCCACCCCCCCCGATGAGAAGGACGCGCGGACGCTGACGGGGGGTTCACCGCCGCGGGGACGCGGAAATCAGGGCTCCTCCCCCGGCTCCTCGGGAGGTCCGCCCAGCGGGAAGGAGTAGCCCACCTGCGCCCCGAAGCCCGCCGATCCGTCGCGGAGCCGCCCCCCCCGCACGTCCACGCTGAGGGTGCCGCTCCCCGTGGGCACCCGCACCTCCGTCCCCACCCGCAGCGGCGCGCTCGCCGTCCGCCACGGCTCGTAGGCGACGTAGGCTCGCGCGAGGCTGTCCTCCCCGAGCACGTCGGGGGCGCTCAGGCTGCCCGAGGCACCCCAGGTGGCCGCCCCACCCGCCCCCGTCCCCGCGAGGGCGTCGAGGGTGAGCGTGACGCCCGACTCTGCCCCGTAGGTCACCCCGCCCGTCACGCCGAGCACGTCCCGGCCCGCCCGCGCCCCCAGCCGCAGGGTGACGCTTCCCGTGCGTTCGGTGGCGGGCTCGGCCTCCGGGTCGTCGCCCTCGGCGGGGGGCAGCACGCGGGTGAGGTCGCGCCGCCACTCCACGCCCGCGAGTGCCTGGGGCTGTGCGCCGAACTCGCCCCCCGCGACCGCGATCAGGGTGCGGCTGAGGCGGTAGCGGGCCGTCACGTCCGCGTTCCAGCCGCGTTCTCTGAGGTCGGTGGGGGCCAGCGTCCAGGCGGCGAGGGGGTCCACCGCCGTCGCCGCGGTGGTGAAGAGGGCGCCCCCCGCGTTCAGCGCGACCGGGCCGAGGGTCGCGTTCACCCGCGAGGCCAGCCGCACGCCTCCCCCCCAGGTGACGGCGGCGTCGGCGCTCGCCGCCACGGCCCCGACGAGGGGGACGCTGAGGCCCTGGGTGACGCCGACCTCCAGCGCCCGGTTCGACACGCCCGCCGCGAGGGTGCCCCGGCCCAGGGTCAGGTCGCTCACGCCGAAGCGCACGAGCCCGCCGTCCCACACCGAGGCGCCGCCGCCCCGGTACGTCACGCCGAAGTCGAGGTTCAGGGCACCCGCCCCGCCCGACAGCGCGGCGAGGGCGAGGGCCGTCATCATCCTGGTCATGGGGGGCAGCGTAGCCCGTTCGCGGGTCGTCAGGCGCGGCGGGGCGGAAGCGGGTAACGTGACGCGCATGAACCGGCTTCTCCTCGCGCCCCTCCTCGTCCCCCTGCTGGGGGCCTGCGCCCCGACCCAGCGGGTGATCCAGGTCCCCACCTTCGAGGTCGAGCAGGTCCGGCTCACCAGCCTCGCCCTCCCGAGCGGCCCGACCCCGGCCCAGGCGAACCTCGCCCTGCGGGTGCGGGTGGAGAACCCCAACCCCGTGCCCGTGCGCCTCGCCAACTTCAACGCCCGCCTCTTCATCGACGGGGCGGACGTGGGGCGGGTGGACCTGCCGAACGTGGCCCTCCCCGCGCGGGGGAGCACGGTGCAGGACGCGAACCTCGGCATTCCCGTCACCCTCCAGACCGCCGGGGCCTTCCTGAAGGTGGCGCGCGGCACCCAGGTCAGCTACCGGGTGGACGGCACCTTCACCGCCGACCTCGGCGTGCTGGGACGCCCCACCTTCGGACCCTTCACCCTGGCGCAGGGGGTGTGGCAGCAACCCGCGATCCTGCCGTTCTGAGGGCAACCGTCAGCGAGGGCACGCATGACCCTTTACCCTGGGCCGCGTGACCTTCCCCGACTTGCCCGACTCCCAGCGTGCGTGGGCGTACCGCCCGGCCTCTCCCCTGTCCGGCCAGCCGGGTGGGCCGCTCGCGGGGCTCACCTTCAGCGTCAAGGACCTGTACGGGGTGGCGGGGTGGCCGCTCACGGCGAGCACGCGCGCTCCCGTCCCCGATCCCGGCGAGAGCGTCCTCGTGCGGCGGCTGATCGAATTGGGCGCCTCGGCGGTCGGCAAGACGCACCTGCACGAGATCGCCCTCGGGATCACGGGCATGAACGGCTTCGGGGGGACGACGCACCCCTTCGACCCGGAGTGGGTGCCGGGGGGCAGCAGCAGCGGCGCGGCGGTCAGCGTGGCGCTCGGGCAGGTGGACTTCGCGCTCGGCACCGATACGGGCGGCTCCATCCGCGTTCCGGCGGCGTGGTGCGGGGTGGCGGGGTACAAGCCGACGAAGGACCACCCGGCGTGGAGCACGGAGGGGGTGCTGCCGCTGAGCTGGACGTGCGACCACGCGGGGCCTCTGGCGCGGGACGTGCGGACGCTCGTGCGGGTTCACGAGGCTCTGACGGGGCGGGAGGTCGTGCGTCAGGAGTGGGTGGGCCTGCGGGTCGGCCTGTGGCTCCCGGACGGCTGGGTGGACGACACGGTGCTGGGGGCTGTGCAGGGCTTCGCGGCACAGTTGGAGGGGCTGGGCGCGCGGCTGGAGGACGCCGACTTCCCCGAAGTCCTCGACGCCTACTCGCCCATCGTGCTCAGCGAGGCCGCGCAGGTCCACGCTCAGGCTCTCGAACAGGACGACCCCGGCTTCACCCCCTTCACCCTGGGGTTGCTGAGGCAAGGGCGGAAGTTGACCCAGGCGGAGGTCGGGGCGGCCCACCAACGCCGTGCCGCGTACCGTGCCAAACTGGACGCCCTCCTCACCCGTCATGACGTGCTCCTCGCGCCCGCCGTGCCCACCCCACCGCCTCTGATCGGGCAGGAGGACGTGGACCTCCGCGAGGGCCGCACCCCCCTGCGCCGCGCCGTCTTGCGCCTCACCGCGCCCTTCAGCCTGCTCGGCGCCCCGACCGTCGCGCTGCCTTCCTCCTCGCCCTTCGTCGGCGTGCAGCTCGTGGGGCGGCACGGGGAGGACGACCGATTGCTGGGCTTGGCGCTGAGCCTCGAAGGCCAGACGGCCAGGCACGACGAGGGCGCGTGAAGGCGCGAGCCCCGAACTGGCCCGTCCTGTCAGACCCGCTTCACGCACGCCGCATAATCTCCGGCATGTTCCCGAACGTCCTGCCCCGCCTCCTTTGCACCACGGCCCTCCTCACCGCCCTGACCGGGTGTGCCCTCGGGGCCTTTATCAGCCCGACCACGCCGTTGGAGCGCGCGGTGGGCGGCACCTACGAGGGCGTCGGCGTGGGGGGCACGGGCCGGGTGCCCTACCGCCTCGTGCTGAGCGTGCAGGAGCGTGAGGGCAAGGCGAGCGGCGTCATGACGAATCTGGAGAGCCGCAAAGCCTACGCCGTGAGCGGGAAGTTCCAGCGGGTCGAGAATGGCGGCGCCATAGACGTGGGCCTCTTCGAGGAGGGCAACAAGTACCGGGGCACCCTGCGCGGCGAGATCGTCGGGACCAAATTCAGCGGCGTGCTGAGGACCGTGCTGCTGGGGCGCGAGCTGCTGGGCTACAACGTGACGCTGGAAAAGCAGACCGGGGAGGCCGCGCCCGCCTCTGCCCCCGTCCCCTTGGCCCCCGTGACGCCCGTTCCCACCGTGCCCTGAGCCTGCGCGCTAGACTCTCCTCCGCTTTGCGGGAGTGGTGCTCTGAGCCACCCGCGAGGACATAGGGGCCCCGGAATCCCTCCGTCAGGCCCAGGAGGCCAGATCATGAAGGTACAGGCATGAAGGCACACCTGATCACCTACGGGTGTCAGATGAACGAATACGACACGCACCTCGTCGAGTCGCAGCTCGTCTCGTTCGGCGCCGACATGGTGGGCAGCGTGGACGAGGCGGATTTCGTCCTGATCAACACCTGCGCCGTGCGCGGCAAGCCGGTGGACAAGGTGAGGAGCCTCCTCGGCGACCTGCGCAAACAGAAGAGTCAGCGGCCCCTCGTCGTCGGGATGATGGGCTGCCTCGCGCAGCTCGAAGAGGGCCAGCAGATCGCCCGCAAGTTCGAGGTGGACGTGCTTCTCGGGCCCGGCAGCCTGCTCGACATCGGGAAGGCGCTGGAGAGCAACGAGCGCTTCTGGGGCCTCCAGTTCAAGGACGAACTGCACGACCACATCCCCCCGCCGCCCGCCGGGAGGCTGCAAGCGCACCTCACGATCATGCGCGGCTGCGACCACCACTGCACCTACTGCATCGTGCCCACCACGCGCGGACCGCAGGTCAGCCGCCACCCCGACTCGATCCTGCGCGAGCTGGACATGCAGCTCGCCGCCGGGGTGCAGGAGGTCACGCTGCTCGGGCAGAACGTGAACGCCTATGGGGTGGACCAGGGGGCGCGGCTGGCCGGGTATCCCTCCTTCGCCGACCTGCTGCGGATGGTGGGGCGAAGCGGCGTGCGCCGGGTCAAGTTCACGACGAGTCACCCCATGAACTTCACCGAGGACGTGGCCGCCGCGATAGCCGAGACGCCCGCCGTGTGCGAGTTCGTCCACCTGCCGGTGCAGAGTGGATCGAGCCGGGTGCTGCGCCGCATGGCCCGCGAGTACACCCGCGAGAAGTACCTCGGGCACATCGCGGAGATCAAGCGGCACCTGCCGGACGTCGTGCTGGCGACCGACATCATCGTGGGCTTCCCCGGCGAGACCGAGGAGGATTTCGGGGAGACGCTGAGCCTCTACGACGAGGTGGGGTACGACAGCGCCTACATGTTCATCTA
This sequence comes from Deinococcus planocerae, assembly GCF_002869765.1. Taxonomy (NCBI): domain Bacteria; kingdom Thermotogati; phylum Deinococcota; class Deinococci; order Deinococcales; family Deinococcaceae; genus Deinococcus; species Deinococcus planocerae. The sequence goes on from NZ_PNOR01000011.1 coordinate 93,545, forward strand.
CTCGCCGCGCCCCGGCACGCCGAGCTACCGGCACTTCCAGGACCTGCCGCGCGAGGTCAAGACGGAGCGTCTGCAACGCCTGATCGTGAGGCAGAAGGAGTGGAGCGCGCGCAAGAACGCTTTGAGGGTCGGCACCCTTCAGGAAGTCCTGCTGCGCGGCGACGCCCACGATTCCGCCTTCCTCGAAGGCCACACGCGCGGCAACCACCCGACCGTGGTGCCCAAGGCTGTCGGCGTGACGGGTGCGGGCATTCACCACGTCCGCATCGAACACGCCACCCCACACATGCTGTACGGCAAGGTGGTGGACGCCCAGGGCCGCGAGTTGCCCGAGCTGCCGCGCTTCAGTCCAGAGGCGGCGGCGCTGAGCAGTCCGCTCCAGATGGTCTAAAGCACTTGACGCAAAAAGACTTGTCACCCTAAGCGAAGCGAAGGGTCTGGCTCGTCGGCTGGGAGATGCTCCGCTTCGCTCAGCAAGACAATATTCTTGCGGCAGATGCTCTAAAATCCGTAATCGCACGGCAGAGCTTGGGGGAGGCCGGACACCCAAGCTCCCCCTCATTTGTAATCGCCTCACGAATTCTCAAGGGCCCATCACGCCGGGATCAGTTTAGGCAGCCACAGTGAGGCCTATGAAAAAGATGCTGTTGGGATCAGTCGGCCTGAGCGCGTTGCTGGCGAGTTGCGGCACTGGGACCGCGCCGGACGGAAGCGGGTCGGGGCGTGTATCGGAGGTGCGGACGGAGTACCGGACGCAGAACGGGCGCTTCGTCTCCTGCGACAACTTCAACAACGCGACGGCCACCACTCAGGTCTCCGTGTACTTCAACGTCAGAGGCAACGTGCAGACGGTGGACGTGGGCCTGCGGGGCCTCACCACCAGTGCCTATGACAGCAACTACAACGCTCAGGTGACTGGGCAGCAGCTTGCCGCCGTCGGCAACGGCAGCTACCGCCTGACCTTCACCGCCAATCCGGCTGATGGCTTCCTCCCCCAGTCCATCGTGGTGAATCCGGTCCGGGCCAAGGTCAAGATCGTCGAGGCCAGCGGGCGGGCGGGCAACAACCTCAACTCCGGTTTCTACGCGGCCCTCAGCGTCAACACCGGCACGGCCACCTACAACTTCAACAGCCGGAACGTCAGCACCGTGGACACCTACACGAGCTGCACCCTGATCTCGACGACGAACGAGGACGTGTAAGCTTCTCCCGTCAAACGAGGAGGCCGCCCCCATATCGGAGGCGGCCTCTTTCTGGTTGTGCCTTCCCTCAGCGTTCGCCCGTCTGCTGCGTCTCGCTCACCGCGCCGCTGCGCCCGCTCGCACCGCCGCTGCCCGTCATCAGCAGGCCGAGCTGCGTCTCGGTGGCGGTCGCGGCGTCCACCTCGCCGACGACGCGGCCCTCGTACATGACGAGGATGCGGTCGGCGAGGTTCATGACCTCCCCGAGGTCGGCGCTGATCAGCAGCACCGCGAGGCCCTGGTCGCGCGCCTCGACGATGCGGGCGTGGATGAACTCGATGGCGCCGATGTCCACCCCGCGCGTGGGCTGCGAGGCGACGAGAATCTTGGGTCCCTTGCGCATCTCGCGGGCCACGATGATCTTCTGCGCGTTGCCGCCGCTGTAGCGCCCCGCCTGGAGGCTGACGCTGCGCGGGCGCACGTCGTACCGCTCGCTGAGTTCGCGGGCCGTCTGGTTGATCTTGTCGAGGTTCAGGAATCCCAGCCGCCCGGCGAAGGGGGGGCGGTCGTGCTCGCCCAGGATGAAGTTCTCGGCGGTCGTCATGTCGAGCACGAGGCCGCGCTCGTTGCGGTCTTCGGGGATGTGCGACAGGCCGCTCTCCTCGACCTCACGCACCCCCCGCGCGTGCCTGCCCAGATAGGTGATCTCGCCCGAGCCCACCGGCGTGAGCCCCGTGATCGCCTCCACGAGTTCGCTCTGGCCGTTGCCCTCCACCCCCGCGATGCCCACGATCTCGCCCGCGCGCACCTGGAAGGAGACGCCATCCACCGCGTTGCCGTGCGCGCCCTTCACCGTGACGTTGCGCACGTCGAGGGCGACCGCGCCCGGCTGGGCGGACTTCTTCTGCACCTTGAGGCTCACGTCGCGGCCCACCATCATGCGGGCAAGGGTCTCGGTGGTGGCGCCCTGCGCGGGGATGGTGCCGATCATCTTGCCGTCGCGGATCACGCTGATGGTGTCGCTGATGTGCAGGACCTCGTGGAGCTTGTGGCTGATAAAGATCACCGCGTTGCCGCTCGCCGCGTACTGGTTTTTGAGGAAATCGAACAGCTCGTCCGTCTCGCTCGGCGTGAGGACGGCGGTGGGCTCGTCGAGGATCAGGATGCGGGCGCCGCGGTAGAGCGTCTTGAGAATCTCGACCTTCTGCTGGAGGCCGACGGGGAGGTCACCGACGAGGGCGTCGGGCCGCAGGTCGAAGTTGAACTGCTTGATGAGTTCGGCGACCCGCCGCCGCGCCCCTGCGTAGTCGATGGAGGTGCCCGCCGTGGGCTCGGCGCCCAGGATCACGTTCTCGGTGACGGTGAGGGTGTCCACCAACATGAAGTGCTGGAAGACCATGCCGATGCCGCGCGCGATGGCCTGTGAGGGGTCGGTGAAGTTCACGACCTCGCCGTCCACCACGATCTCGCCGGAGGTGGGGGGCTGGGCGCCGTAGACGATCTTCATCAGGGTGCTCTTGCCCGCGCCGTTCTCGCCGCACAGAGCGTGCACCGAGCCCCAGCGCACCGCCATGCTGATGTTGTCGTTGGCGAGCACCAGCGGAAAACGTTTGGTGATCCCGCGCAACTCCAGCGCGTACTCGGACTTGTGCCGCACCTCGAGGAGCACGTCGGGGGTCTGGACGGTCATACCCCCAGTGTAGACCGGCGCCCTTCCCGAGACCGTTAAACGGGGGATACGTCACAATACGGCGCATGGAATCCTTCTGGCTGGCCGTCACGAACCTGGGGCGCGACGAGGTGTTCATCGTGGCGCTCGCCCTGTACACCTGGCTGGTCAACCCGCGCGGGGGCCGCGACCTCGGCGTCGCCTTCGCCCTTTCGTACCTCGTCAACACGGCGCTGAAGTTCGGCCTCGACCTGCCCCGCCCCTTCACGAACGACCCCAACGCGGCGAGCGCGACGGCGCGGGCGACGGCGGGCGGTCCCGGGCTCCCCAGCGGGCACGCGCAGATGGCGGCGACCCTGTGGGGCGGGATCGCGGCGCAGGTCGGACGGCGCCCGGTATGGACCCTCGCCCTTCTCCTCATCGCGCTGATCGCCGTCTCGCGGCTCGTGCTGAACGTCCACTACCCCAGCGACGTGATCGTCGGCCTGCTGCTGGGGGTGGTCTTCGCGGCCCTCGCCGTGCGGGGCTTCTTTCCACAGGAGGGGGCGCTGCGGTGGCTGATCCCCGTGATCCTCCTCGGCCTCGCCGCCTTCCTGCCCGCCGGGACGCCGCGCGAGTACGGCACGGCGCTGGGGCTGCTCGCCGGGTTCTGGTTCGTGCGGCCCACCTTCGCCCCCCCGCGTGACGTGGCGGGCCGGGTGATCGTCGGCGTGGTCGGCCTGCTGATCGTATTCGCCGTGTTCTTCGGGCTGGCGCTGCTGCCGCAGGAGGTCCGGGACATCGGCCTCGTCCGGGGGCTGCGGTATGCGCTGCTGGTGGTCGTCGCGGCAGAGGTGGTTCCGAGGCTGCTGCGGCGCTGGCTGCCGGGGGAGTAGAGGCTCCGGTTTCGAGCGGTGGACGGGCAAGAGGACCCGTCCGCCGCTTTTTGATGCCCACCTCCTCCCTTACCCTTCCTCCATGACGCCGGAAAGGCTGGACGCGGTGGTGGTGGGGGCCGGGCCGAACGGGCTGGCGGCGGCGGTCACGCTCGCGCGGGCGGGGCTGCGGGTGCGCCTTCTGGAGCGGCACGCGGGGCCAGGCGGAGGGCTGAGCAGCGCCCCCCTCACCCTGCCCGGCTTCGTTCACGACGTGGGGAGCGCGATTCACCCGCTGGGCTACGCCTCGCCCGCCTTCCGGGAGTGGCCGCTACACGCCTTCGGGCTGGAGTGGGTGTGGCCGGACGCCCCCTATGCCCAGGTCATGCCGGACGGGACGGGCGTGGTCATAGAGCGCAACCTGGAGAGGACGGCGGCGAGTTTTGGGCCGGACGCGAGGGCGTGGCGGGCATTGTTCGGACCGCTGGTGGCCCACTGGGAGGGGCTGCTGGACGACGTGCTTCGGCCCCTCCCCCGCCTGCCCCGGCACCCCTTCACGCTCGCCCGCTTCGGGCTGCGGGGCGTGCCCCCCTCGACCCTGACGGCGCGGCTTTTTCAGACTCCTGAAGCTCGGGCGGCCTGGGCGGGGCTGGCGGCGCACGTCAACCTGCCGCTCGCCACGCCGGGGACGGGGGCGGCGGCCCTCCTGCTCGGCACCCTTGCCCACACGGTCGGGTGGCCCTTTCCGCGAGGGGGGGCGCAGAGTCTCGCGGACGCCCTCGCTGCCTACCTGCGCTTCCTGGGCGGTGAGATCGAGACGGGGGTGGAGGTGCGCTCCATGCAAGACGTGCCGCCCGCCCGCGCCGTTCTGGTGGACTCCAGCCCCAGTGTGTTACTGAAGTTGCTCGGGGACCGGGTGACGCCCGGCTACCGCGCCTGGGTGCGCCGTTACCGCTACAGTCCGGGAATCCTGAAACTGGATTACGCGCTGAGCGGCCCCGTGCCCTGGCGTGACCCAACCCTCGCGCGGGCGGGGACCGTACATCTCGGCGGCACGCTGGAGGACATCGTTCGGGCAGAGGCGAGCGTGGCGCGGGGTGTGGCCCCCCAGTCTCCATACATCCTCGCCGCACAGCACACCCTCTTCGACCCCACCCGCGCTCCTGCCGGGGGGCACACCTTCTGGGCCTACGCGCACACGGCGCCCGGCACGCCCGACACGTACGCGGAGACGGTCGAGGCACAGATCGAGCGGGCGGCGCCGGGGTTCCGAGACCTGATCCTCGCGCGCAGGCTGACCAATGCCCGTCAACTGGAGGCCTTCAGCCCGGTTTACCGGGGCGGGGACGTGAACGGGGGACGGGGCGACCTGTGGGGGCTGCTCGCCCGGCCCGTACCCACCCCGACCCCCTACCGCACCCCCGCGCCCGGCGTCTACCTGTGCAGCAGCGCCACGCCCCCCGGCGGCGGAATTCACGGGATGCCCGGATACTGGGCGGCGCGGGCGGCCCTCGCGGACGTGTTCGGCCTGTAGCGCGTCAATCCCCCACGAAGACCTGACGCCCGTATTCGCCGGGGGACCGGGCGGGGGGCAACCCGGCTTCGGCCCGCTCGCGCAGGCGCCCCAGGACGAGGGCCACCGTCGGCCCCTCGCCGTACACCTGCACCGCATCGTCGGTCAGGAGGATTTCAAACCCGCGTCCCTCCAGCCCAGTGACCCGGAAGACGCGCCCCGGTCCCTCGCCGACGACGTGAACCAAGGCCCCCTCCGGGAAGCCCGCGTGTGCGATCTGCGCCTGAAGGTCCATTCCGTCATTGTGCCGCGTCTGGCGTGCCCTCCCGAAGCTGGCCCGGCGTCACGGGTTCCCCCAGCAGTCGCGCGAAGCCCGGCGTGCCCCCTCGCTCCAGCACCCCCTCCACGAGGTCGCCGCCCACGCTGTACGTGAAGATGTACGCCCGGAAGGTGGGCTGCGAGATGAAGCGCAGGCTCTGGCGGGCCCTCTGCTCGTTCGCCGGGCCGTAGCGCCGCAGGAAGTCGAGGACCTCGGCCTCGGGCGCCCCGTCCCCGTGCAGCATCAGGGCGGCGGTGGCGCTGACACCCTTGAGGTCCCGGCGCGCCCGACTCGCGGCCAGGAAGGCGGCCACGTCCCCGGGGTCGAGGCCCGCCACCCCCGCCAGTTCGCCTGTCAGCCACGCCTCCAATTCCTCACGCGTCATCAGGGCGCGGCGGGCGTTCGTGGCGACGCCCTCGCTGACCACGCACTCGGGGGCGTTCAGGAGTTGGATGGAGTGCTCCAGCCAGCCGCGTTCCCGCACGAGCCGCGCCTCCTTCGTCGCGTGCTCGGTGTGGTGGCCGGGGTAGCCCTCGTGGGCGAGGAGGTCGGGCAGACTCGGCAGCAACACGGGGAGGTCGGTGTTGAGGTCGATGCGGCTTCTCAGGTTCCCCAGCGGCCAGTTGTACCCCGACCACGGCTTGTCCTGAACGAGCCCGATGGTGAAGTTCTCGCCCTCCGGCAGCCCGAAGCGTTCCCGCGTCCGTTCCCGGAGGTGCGCGAGGATGGGCTCGGCCACCCGCAGGATGTCGTCCTTGGGAACCACGACCCGGGCGCGCAACGCCTCCTCTCGCTCGATCAGGGAGCCCGAGCCGGGCAGGGCCGCGTCGAGCTCCGCGAGAGCCCGCTCCAGGGCCGCCACATCCGCCCGCACGGGTTCGATGTCGTACAGGCCGCGTACCTCGTCCGCGTAGGGCAGCTCTTCGCCCGCGATCAGCCGGGTCATCGTGTCCATCGCCCGCGCCTGTACGGTCAGGAAGGTGCGGCGCGCGTCGTCCTCCACGCTCGCCACCCCGTCAAGCAGGGCCTGGGCCTCGGCGCGGAGATCGGCGGGGTCGCGCGGGGTGCGGTCGGCCCATTCCTGCGGACCGCCGTACCCGTCCACGAAGCCCTCCCGGTGCGCGTCGATGGCGTGGGCGAGGCGGAGGTAGCGTTCGGCGATGTCCATAGGGGGAGGATAAGGGGTCTTCATTCGCCGCCGAACTCGATGTGCCGAAACGGTCCATCCGGGAGTGCGGGCGACAACTCGGACCCTGCCGCCTTGAACAGTTCCGGCACGAGGACCACCGAGGGGTCTTCCCCATACCTGCCCGCTATCCTCCCCCCGTGACCCTCTTCGACCCGCCCGCTCCCCTGGCCGAACGCCTGCGCCCGCGCTCCGTGGCGGAAGTGGTGGGGCAGACGCACCTGCTCGGGCCGGGCAAGCCGCTCACCCGGGTGCTGGACTCCGGGCGGCTGGGCTCGCTGATCCTCTGGGGGCCGCCCGGCGTGGGCAAGACGACGCTCGCGCGCCTCGTCGCGGGTGAGGTCGGCGCGCACTTCATCCCCCTCTCGGCGGTGACGGCGGGCGTGAAGGACGTGCGCGAGGCGGTCTCGGAGGCCGAGCGGCTGCGGGGGCGGGGCCAACGCACCATCCTCTTTCTCGACGAGATCCACCGCTTCAACAAGGCGCAACAAGACGCCCTCCTCCCCCACGTCGAGTCCGGCCTGCTGACATTGATCGGCGCGACGACCGAGAACCCGAGCTTCGAGGTCAACCCGGCCCTGCGCTCCCGGGCGCGGACGCTGGTGCTCGAAGCCCTGACGCAAGACGACCTGCGCGGCCTGCTGGGGCGGGCGCTGAGCGACCCGCGCGGGCTGCCGGGGGTCACGGCGGAGGAAGGGGCCCTCGACCTGATCGCCCGGCTCGCCGACGGGGACGCGCGGCGGGCGCTGAGCACGCTGGAGGTCGCCTCCACCCTCGCCGACCCGGTGAACGAGGAGGCGGCGCGGGAAGCGTTCGGGCGCCACCTCCCGGCGATGGACAAGAACGGCGAGGACTTCTACAACCTGATCTCGGCGCTGCACAAGAGCGTGCGGGGCAACCACGTGGACGCCGCTCTGTACTGGCTCGCCCGGATGATCGAGGGCGGGGCCGACACGATGTACGTCGCCCGCCGCGTCGTCCGCATGGCCGCCGAGGACATCGGGCTCGCCGACCCGCAGGCCCTGCGGCTGGCCGTCGCCGCCCGCGACACGGCGGAATTCCTGGGCAGCCCGGAGGGAGACCTCGCCCTCGCGCAGGCGGTCGTGTACCTCGCCCTGGCCCCCAAGAGCAACAGCGTGTACGTGGCCTGGAAAAAGGCCCTGGACGCCGTGCGGGAGGGCGAGACGCTGCCCGTGCCGCTGCACCTGCGCAACGCGCCGACGGCCCTGATGAGGCAGCAGGGGTACGGCACCGGCTACGCCTACTACTTCGACGACCCGGAGGGCAGCTTCCGCCAGAATTACCTCCCCGAGGGCGTGCGCCTCGACCTCTACGAACCGACGGGCGAGGGCTGGGAGGCGCGGGTGGCCGAGCGGTGGCGCAAGCTGCGGGAGGCGCACGGGGCGGGGGAGGACGGGGCGTGAGGCGCGTGTTGACCGCCGAGGACGCGCTCGCCCAGCTCCGGGAAGGACGCCCCCATCGAGGACGCGACCATCACGGGCGAAGTGCGGTTGTGTCAGCTCGCTGAGGACGAGATCAGCGTCACTGTTCTCCTCCGGCGCCAACCCTTCGAGGTTTCCCCTCTTCCCGTGGAGAACTCCGGCGACCTCGGGCTCGACGGTGGCTGAGCTTCCGACCATTTGGCTCATCGCTCACCCATGATGTCCATGAAAAGACGCAGGTTTTCCGCTCAAGCACAACTGTACGGACAGATACCCATTGTCGTCACCTTTCTTCTTACGCTGATCGACAACGAAAGAGGGGCAAAACTCGGGTGTCTGACGGGCCGTTCTCGGAAATGAAGGCGTGGGTCTTCATGACGGCGACCCCCTTCTCTCGTGTTCGGGGAGGAACCTATGAGAACGCGTCTCTTGGCAATGAGCGCCGTCCTTCTTCTTGCGGGACCCGCCACAGCGGGCGGCGGCGCCAATGTGCCGACCGGAAACACCATCGCGGCGGTGGTGTCGAACGATCCCAACTTCAGCACGCTGCTCTCGGCGGTGCAGGCGGCGGGGCTGACCCAGACCTTGGCGGGACCCGGGCCGTTCACGGTCTTCGCGCCGACGAACGCGGCCTTTGCCAAGGTACCCGCCGACCAGCTTCAGGCCCTGCTGAACAACCCCGCGCAACTGCGGGCCGTGCTCCTCTATCACGTGGTGCCGGGGCGGGTGACCTCCGCGCAGGTGGCCGGGCTGAGCAGCGCGACGACCGCGCAGGGCGGCACGCTGACCGTCAGCGCGAGCGGCGGCACGGTGCGGATCAACGACGCGACCGTGACCCGGGCCGACGTGCCCGCGAGCAACGGCGTGATCCACGTGATCGACACGGTGCTGCTGCCGCCGAGCTGAGGCGAGGGCGGGCCGCGGGGGGAAGCAGGGAGAGCCCGCCTGTTTCCCCCCGAGTGCTGGAGGCGGAGGATGAACAGCAAGGAGGCCCCACCCGTGACCAGAACCGCCCGCCGGGGCATGTCCCCGCTCGGACTCGCGCTGCGGCTCGCGCTGCTCGGCGGGGTGAGCGGCGCCGTGGGGTCGGCGGGCCTCGCCCCGGGGACGAGCCGACCACCGCGCCCGGCCCCTCCCCTGCCGCTCACCCTCCAGGTCAGCGCCCCCGAGCCCGTCTTGCGAGGCGGGAGGGTCGAACGGCCCCTCCTCCAGAGGAGGTACGTCCTGACCCTGACCCCGGAGCAGGTGCGGCAGGTGCGGGAGCAGGGGTCGGTGGCCCCTCTGAAGTCCGCGCTGGAGGCCGTGTACGCCAGGATCGACGCCCGGAAGCCGCGCGACGCGGTGTTCCGCCGGGTGGGCGGCGTGTGGACCGCCCAGGGGCAGACCGGGTGGACGGTGCGGCGGGACCGGGCGGAGCGGGCGGTGCTGGACGCCTTGCAGGAGGGGCGGCGCACCGCACAGGTCGAGGTCGGTCTCACCCCGCCCGCGCGGAGCGTGCGGACGCTGCGGGAACGGGGGGTGGTCGCCCATCTCGCGGCGGGCGAGTCGAGCTTCGCGGGCAGCCCGGACTTCCGGGTCCACAACATCCGCGTCGGGGGGGGCAGGCTGCACGGGGGGTGGGTGGAGCCGGGCGCCGTCTACGACTTCAACGCCCGAACGGGCGCGATCAACCGGGCGCGCGGCTTCGTGCCGGGCTACGTCATTGCGGGCGGCACCCTCGCGCTGGAGGACGGGGGCGGCATCTGCCAGGTCAGCACCACCGTCTTCCGCGCCGCGTACCTGGCGGGGCTGCCCATCGTCGAGCGGCACGCCCACTCCCATCAGGTCGCCTACTACGACCCGGTGGGCTTCGAGGCGACCGTGTACGCGCCGAGCAAGAACCTGCGCTTTCGCAACGACACGGGCGGGCCGCTGCTGATGCAGGTGTCCTGGGACCTGGAGAGAGAGACCCTGCGCGTGGACCTCTTCGGCGGGCCCTCCGACCGGCAGGTCCAGGTTTCGGAGCCCCGCGTCAGCGACCGCAGGCCGGCCCTTCCGCCTACCTTCCTGGCCGATCCCGGCCTCGCGCCCGGCGAGACGCGGCGGGTGGACATGCCCGCCTCCGGGATGCGGGTGGAACTCGTCCGCCGCGTGCAGATGAAGGGCGGCGAGGTCCGGACCGACCGCCTGCTCAGCCGTTACCGTCCGTGGGGCGGCGTCTTCGCCGTCCACCCGGGGGACGACCGGTTGCGGTAGGTCAGCCCAGCGCCGCGTTCAGTTCGTCGCGCAGCCGCCGCGCCGCCTCCCGGCTCGCCGCCACGTCCAGCCCGTCCGCATACTGAACGGCCCGGCTCGCGCTCGCCAGCGCCCCCGTCCCCCCAGGGTGGAAGGCGGGGGCGAGGTCGGCGGCTGCGGCCCCTTGCGCTCCCAGGCCGGGGAGCAGCAGCAGGGCGCGGGGCATCAGCGCGCGGAAGGCGGCGAGGTCGCGGGGATGGGTCGCGCCGACCACCGCCCCCACACCCGCGTACTCGCCATCCTCCTCGGCCCCCAGGCGGGCGACCTCGGCGGCCACGCGCTCGCTGACGCCGTGCCCCTGGAGGTCTGCCTGGTCGGGGTTGCTCGTCTTCACGAGGACGAAGACCGCGCCGCCGTTTCTGCGTCCGGCCTCCACGAACGGGGTCAGCGTCCCGAACCCCAGGAAGGGGTTGACCGTCAGCGCGTCCCCCGCGTGTGGCCCGCCCAGCCACCCCTGCGCGTAGGCTTCCGCCGTCGAGCCGATGTCCCCGCGCTTGCCGTCGAGGATCACGGGCAGGCCGAGGAGCCGGGCCGCCGCGCAGACCTCCTCCAGCAGCGCGAAGCCGCGCAGGCCCAGCGCCTCGAAGAAGGCGAGCTGCGGCTTGACACAGGCGGCGAGGGGGGCCGTCACCTCCAGCACGTCGAGCGTGTGCGCCCGCAGGTGGTCCACGTCCCGGTACGCCTTCAGCCGGGGATCGAGGCCCACGCACAGCCGGGTCTTCAGGTGGCGGGTGCGCTCGGTGACGGCGGCGGCAAAAGTCATCGGGGCGAGGCTAACACGCGCCGCGCGGCCCTCACGAGGTCGGCATTGTCGGCGGCGGGCGAGCTGTCCGGCAGGGTGAGGGTGTCTTCCAGGCCGATGCGGGTGTCCAGTCGCCGGCGGGCGGCCTCGTGCAGGAGAGGCCACGCACTCACCCCCGCGCCGTGCAGGAGGCGGGGCGGCGTGACCCCGGCCTCGTCGAGCAGGGCGAGGATGGCGGCGGCCTCCGTCAGCGCCTCCCGCGGCTCCCGGTCCATCACCTCGACGAGGATTCGCAGCGCCCGGTCACGCGACGGCCAGCCCAGGAAGGACCGCGCCGCCTCCACCGTCCAGAGCCCGGCTTCCACCCCCACGCCCACCTCCAACAGCGTCTCCGCAAAGGGAACGGCGTGCGGCTCGTGCCAGTTCACCGAGACGAAATCGGGGCGCACGGTCCAGGCACGGGCGGCGGTGAGTTGCCCCTCCACGTCCGGCAGAATCCAGAAGCCGCTGGAGATGCCGACCGGGACGCCGGGGCAGGCGGCACGCACGGCGTTCAGCGCGGCGGCCACGACCTCCGCCTCCAGCGACTCGCGGCCCCCCTCGTCGCGAGGGTGCAGATGGAGGGCCCCGGCGCCCGCTGCCACCGCCCCCCTTGCCGCCTGTGCAAGTTCGGACGGGGTGACGGGCAGGGCCGAGTGGCTTCCCACGGGGCGGCCCCCGTTCAGGCAGGCTTTCAGGAGCATGGGACCAGCGTACCGGGGCCCGCGCCTGTTACCCTCGCCCCATGACCTTTTCCATCGTGGGCCGCGACCCCGCCACCGGAGACCTCGGCGTGGCGGTGGCGAGCAAGTTCCTGGCGGTGGGCGCCCTCGTCCCCTTCGCGCGCTCGGGGGTGGGCGCGGTGGCGACCCAGAGCTACGTGAATCCCAACTTCGGGCCGGACGGGCTGCGCCTGCTCGCCGAGGGGCTGAGCCCGGAGGAGGTGTCCGCGCAGTTCCAGGCCGAGGACGCCACCATCCATCAACGGCAGTTCGGGATCGTGGGGGCCGACGGGCGGAGCGTCACCTACAGCGGCGCGGGGTGTCACGCCTGGGCGGGCGGCTTCACCGGGCCGGACGTGGCGATCCAGGGCAACATCCTGACCGGGCCGGAGGTCGTGGACGCGATGGTTTCAGCCTGGGAGGCGGGCGCCGGGCAACCTCTTCCCCGCCGACTCCTCGGGGCGCTGCGGGCCGGGGACGCGGCGGGCGGGGACCGCAGGGGCAGGCAATCGGCGGCCCTGCTGTGCGTCGGGCCGGGACGCGGCTACGGCGGCCTCACCGACGACTGGGTGAACCTGCGCGCCGACGATCACCCCGATCCCTGCGCGGAGTTGGAGAGGTTGCTCGGCATCTCCGACCTCCTCTTCGGGCGGCCCGAAACAACGGTCGAACTCGACGAGGACGGGCGGCGCTGGCTGCGGGCGCTGCTGATTCGCCAGGACTACGCGGGTTCCCTCCCCGGCGGCGCGTGGGACGCCGACACCGAGGCCGCCGCCTGGGCTCTTTTCGGCACCGAGAACCTGGAGGAACGCTGGGTGCCGGGGGGAAGATTTGACCCGGTGGCGCTGAACTACCTGCGCGAACGCTTCGGGGAGTAAGGCGAGGCTGGAGCCCCATCCCGGGTGGGTCGCCAGTCACCCGGGGGCACAACCACCGATCAGCTTCGGACGTTAGACTTTCCCTCATGCGGCTTTCGGCCACCGACGTGTACGCCTTCCAGGCGCTGGGCTTCCTGGGGATGCAGGACCCGGCGCGCTGGGTCGCCAGCGAGGAGATCAGCGACGCGACCGGGGTCCACCGCCCCTACCTCGTGCGGATTCTGGCGGCGCTCACGGCCAAGGGCATCGTCAAGAGCAAAAAGGGCATCGGCGGCGGCTACGCGCTGGCCCGCAAGCCCCACCTGATCAGCCTGTGCGAGATCGTGCGCGCCATCGACGGCCCGGTGGCGCCCCTCTCGTGCATCAGCCTCAACTGGCACGAGCCGTGCGTCGAAGAAGACCGCTGCCACGCCCGCGCCACGGTCTACAAGCGGATGCGCGACGCGATGCTCGCCGTGCTTCAAGAATTCAGCGTGCAGGACCTCGTGGTGGACGCGCGGCAGGGTGTGAGCTACGGGCACTGCCTGGGGCACCTGCTCAAGCCGAACGCTTAAGCGCGGCTCAACACCTCGTCTGTCTCCTCGGTCGAGACAAGTTGATCGAAGTTGTCATCTTTCGGGTATCCTGGGGGGCATGAGTTTGCTGGAGCCCGGCGTCCGACGTTGTTCACCCTCGCTCCGACCCTGACCTCTCGTTTCCCCCCACCCGGAGATCCCATGAGCGACATCGAAGCTCTCAAAAAAGAAGTCCCGCCCTTCCAGATTTTCGACCTGATCCCGCAGTACGCGCAGCAGGGCTTTATCGACCCCGAGCGGATCGACCTGCTGAAGTGGGCGGGCGTGTACCCGCAGCGGCCCCAGGAGGACGGCTTCCTGATGATGCGCGTGCGCGTGCCCAGCGCCGAGTTCGCCACGGCCACCCTGCGCGAGGTCGCCAACATCGCCGAGGAGTACGGGCGAGGCTTTCTGGACGTGACCGACCGTCAGGCCTTCCAGTTTCACTGGCTGACCATCGACAAGATTCCCGAGATTTTCGACCGCCTGGAGCCGCTGGGGCTGCATCCCCGGGGAGCCTGCGGCGACACGGTGCGCGCCGTGATCGCCTCGCCGCTCGCCGGGCTCGACGCCCGCGAAGCAATCGACGTGCGGCCCATCGCCCACGCGATGGAGGGCACGCTGACCGGCAGCGACGACTTCCAGGACCTGCCGCGCAAGTTCAAGATGAGTCTGACCGCCACCCCCGAGCTCGAAGGCATCCACATGATCAACGACGTGGGCTTCCTGGCGCACCGGGTGAACGGCGAGGTCGGCTTCGACGTATGGGTGGGCGGCGGCCTGGGCGCGGTGGCGCACCTCGCCAAGCGGCTGGGGGCGTTCATCAAGCCCGAGGAAGTGGTGGAGGTCGGGCGGGCCATCGCCGGGGCCTACCGCGACCACGGCTACCGGGTCAACCGCAAGAAGAGCCGTCTGAAGTTCCTGATCAAGGACATCGGCGTGGAGAAGTTCCGCGAGATCGTGGAGACGGAATATCTGGGCCGCAAGCTCACGGACGGCCCCGCTGCGCCCGTCGCCCGCTTCGGCGGCAACGACGTGCTGGGCGTCAACCCGCAAGCCGACGGCCTGAACTACGTCGTCGTGGCGACCACCGTGGGCCGCATCGATCCCTACAAGGCCCGTCGGCTGGCCGACCTCGCCGACCGCTACGGCAAGGGCGTGCTGCGCACCACCGCCTTCCAGAACATGATGATTCCGCACGTCCGCAGCGAGGACATCGCGGCGCTGACCGCCGAGCTGGAGGCCATCGACCTCGCGCCGAAGACCACCCTGCGCGGCACGACCATCGCCTGCACGGGCACCCAGTTCTGCCGCCTGGCCTTGACCGAGACGAAGGCGCGGACCGCGAACCTCGTGGACCATATCGAGGCGAAGTTCGCCGACCTCGACGTGCCCTTCACGATCAACCTGACGGGCTGCTCGAACGCCTGCACGCGCTACCAGGTGGCCGACCTCGGCTTTATGGGCGCGCTGCGCGGGGAGGAAGAGGTCTACAACGTCCACCTCGCGGGCAGCATCGGGCAGGCGCAGCGCACGGGCGACAAACTCAAGGGCATCGTGCCCGCCGTGCGGCTGAATGAGTACACGGAGGCGGTGCTCAGCGACTTCCGGGCGGGCAAGCTCCCCGGCGAGAGCTTCGTGGAGTACGCCGACCGGGTTGGACACGAGCGATTCGCCCCCGACGCCATCCTCAGGCCGGACCGTGAGGTCGTGACCGCGTGACGGCCACCACCCTGAACCGTCCCGAGGTCGGCATGGGCCGGGTGGTGTGGTTCACGGGTCTGTCGGGCGCGGGCAAGAGTACGCTGGCCTCGGCCCTGTACGCCGAACTCGTCTCGCGCGGCGTTCCAGTCGAACTCCTCGACGGCGACGCCGTGCGCGAGAACCTGAGCAAGGGGCTGGGCTTTTCCAAGCAGGACCGCGACACGAACGTCCGCCGCATCGCCTTCGTGGCGGGGCTGCTCGCCAAGCATGGGGTCACCGTGCTCGTGAGCGCGATCAGCCCCTACGCGGACACCCGGCGCGAGGTGCTGTCCACCCTGCCTAACCCTACGGAGGTCTTCGTGGACGCCCCGCTGGCGGTCGTCACCGAGCGCGACGTGAAGGGCCTGTACCTCAGGGCGCTCGCCGGGGAAATCCCGCACTTCACGGGCGTGTCCGACCCCTACGAGGCTCCCGAGGCACCCGACCTCCACCTGCGGACCGACCGCATCAGCGTGGAGGAAGGGCTGAGCCAACTTCTGCGGCACCTGGGGTACGGGGCATGACGGCGCTGAACGACCGGCCCGAGGTGCGGACTCCCGAGCAGGGGGGCGTGCCGCTGACGACCGAGCCGCGCGCTCCCCGTGAGGCTGCCGGACACGCGGACCCCACCGCCCTCGGCTTCACGCCCGACACTGACCCGCTCGACGTGATCCGCTGGGCGCTCTCGGTCCACCCCGACCTGCTGATGCCGAGTGCCTTCAACCTCAACGGCGTCGTGCTGCTCGACCTCGCGGCGCGGGCGGGCTACCGGGGTGAGGTCGTGTTCGTGGACACGGGCTACCACTTCCCCGAGACGCTGCAAACGCGTGACCGACTGGCCGCCCGCTACCCCGAGATGACGTTCGTGACGCTGAACGAGGGCGCGGACCCGGAGGACGGGCAGACGCCACCCGACCTGTATACAAGTGATCCCGACGGGTGCTGCGCGGTGCGGAAGGTCGCACCCCTCCAGACATACCTGCGGGAGAAGGCTCCTTCAGCCCTCCTCAACGCCCGCAGCCGCGACCAGGCCGCCACCCGCGCCGACATCCCCTTTGTCGAAACCGGCGGGGCGCGTGTGAAGGTCAACCCCCTCGCCCACTGGACGCGTGAACGGCTGGAGGCGTACGCGAGCGAGCACTGCCTCCCCGTCAATCCGCTGTACTTCGACGGCTTCCTCAGCGTCGGCTGCTGGACCTGTACCCGGGCCGTGCGCCCCGGCGAGGACGCCCGTGCCGGACGCTGGGCGGGCAAGGGCAAGACCGAGTGCGGGCTGTGGGTCGGCGAGAGCAAGCTCTAGGACCCACTCTTCTCTGCCCAAAAGTTGACCAACTTCATCCACTGATCGTTTGAAAGGCCCAAGCATGACGACGCTTCCCAACCCCTCCCCCATCCTTCTGCCTGCGCCTCTCGGCGGCACCCTCGTCCATCGCGTGCGGCGGGCCGGGCACGACTTCGACCCTGCCGAGCTGGCGGGCCTGCCTCGGCTGGAACTCTCCGACCGTTCGTACGCCGACCTGGAGATGCTGGCGACGGGCGCGTACTCGCCGCTGACGGGCTTTCTGGGCGAGGCCGACTACCTGAGCGTGATCGAGCACATGCGGCTGACGGACGGCACTCCCTGGAGCATCCCGATCACCCTGCCGGTGAGCCGGGAGGAGGCGGAGGAGTACACGGGCCGCGTGGTGCTCACCCGTGGCGGCGAGGCGGTCGGATTGCTCGACGTGGAGGAGCGGTACGAGTCGCGCAAGAGCTTCGAGGCGCGGGAGGTGTACCGCACGGAAGACCCAGCGCACCCCGGCGTGGCGGCGCTGTACGCCCAGGGGGACGTGAACTTGAGCGGACCCGTGACCCTCTTTGAGGTGCCGCGCGGCGCCTTTCCCCTCCACCACCGCACGCCCGCCGAGGTGCGCGAGGTGATCGAGGCGCGCGGCTGGCGCACGTCGGTGGCCTTCCAGACGCGCAACCCGATCCACCGGGCCCACGAGTACCTGCACAAGGTCACGCTGGAACTCGTGGACGGGCTGCTGCTGCACCCGCTCGTGGGCACGACCAAGGGGGACGACGTGCCCGCCTCCACCCGCGTGCAGGCGTACGAGGTGCTGCTCGACCGCTACTACCCGCAGGCACGGACGCTGCTGAGCGTGTACCCCGCCGCCATGCGCTACGCCGGGCCGCGCGAGGCGATCTTGCACGCCCTCTCGCGCCGCAACTACGGGGTGACGCACTTCATCGTGGGGCGCGACCACGCGGGGGTGGGGAGCTACTACGGGACCTACGACGCGCAGGAGATCTTCGGGAACTTCACCCGCGAGGAACTCGGCATTCAGATTCTCAAGTTCGAGCACACCTTCTACTGCAAGACGTGCGGCCAGCTCGTCAGCCCGCGCACCTGCCCCCACGGCAGCGAGCATCACCTCGTGCTGAGCGGGACCAGGGTACGCGAAAAGCTGCGCGCGGGCGAGAAGTTGCCCCCCGAGTTCACCCGCCCCGAGGTGGCCGAGGTGCTGCGGGAGGCGTACACGAGGCAGGCGTAGGCTGCCCCTCATCGAACCGGCGCGCGCCCCTCACCGGGGGCGTGTTCACTCCGAACATCATCCTCACAGGAGGGACCATGACCCCAAGACCGACGCTGTTGGCCCTGACCCTCGCCCTCCTCACGCCGACCGCCGCCGCCCAGGGCGCGACCTCCGTGCGGCTCGGCTTTTTCCCCAACCTGACGCACGCGCCTGCCCTGGTGGGGCTGGAGCGCGGCACCTTCCAGAAGGCGCTCGGGAAGGTGAAGCTGGAGCCCAAGGAATTCGTCTCCGGAACGACCCTGACCGAAGCCTTTGCGGCGGGGCAGATCGACATCGCCTACGTGGGCCCGGGTCCGGCGATCAACGCGGCGGCGCGGGGGATGCCCCTCCAGATCATCGCGGGGGCGAGCGAGGCGGGCGCGGTCCTGATCGCGCGCAAGGACAGCGGGATCAAGACGTACAAGGACCTCGCCGGGAAGCGGGTGGCGGTGCCCAGCCTGGGCAACACGCAAGACATCAGCCTGCGGCACATCCTCAAGGAACAGGGCCTGAAGGCGCAGACGGACGGCGGCAACGTGACCGTGACCCCGGTGGCGCCCGCCGACGTGCTGGCCGCCTTTGCGGCAAACCGGGTGGACGCCACGCTGGTGCCCGAACCCTGGGGCGCGGCGCTGGAGGCGCGCGGGCACCTGCTCGTCGGCAGCGAGAAGACGGTGTGGCGCGGGGGCGCGTACCCCACCACGATTGTTATCGTCAATACGAAGTTCGCCCAGGCCAACCCGGCCCTCGTCGCGGCCTTCCTGAAGGCGCACGGGGAGGCGGTCGCCTTCCTGACGGGTAAGCCCGCCGCCGCCGCCGCTTCCGTCAACAAGGAGCTGGAGGCGCTGACCGGGCAGAAGCTCGACCTGCGCGTCCTCCAGCGGGCCATGAACCGCACCCGCTTCACGACCAACCTCGACCCGGCGGCCCTGGGCGAGTACGCGGCCCTGAACGTGGAGGCCGGGTACGCCCGGGGCACGGTGGACCTCGCCCCCTTCCTCAACCCGGGGTTGAAGCGGTGAGGCCATGACGACGACTTCCCTCGACACCCGGACCCCCCTGCGCCGCCCGTCGCGCTGGCGGATGCTCGGCTGGCAACTCCTCGGGCTGGTGTTGCTTCTCGCCCTGTGGTGGTTTGTGACCGACGTGCTGAGGCTCTACCCCCCTTACGTCTTCCCCAGCCCGCGCGCCGTGTGGACCGAGATCAGCTACGGGCTGTGGGGCAGCGGGCCGCAGGACGGCAAGCTGCTCGCGGGGATCGGCAACAGCCTGCGGCGGGTGCTGGTCGGCTACGCGAGCGCCGTCGTGCTCGGCGGCGTGGTCGGGCTGCTGATGGGGGCGTGGCGACCCCTGCGCGACACCCTCGGCGCGTACCTCACCGGCATCCAGAGCGTGCCGAGCATCGCCTTCGTGCCCTTCGCCATCCTTTTTTTCGGGCTCAACGAGCGGGCGGTGCTGTTCGTGGTCATTCTGGAGGGCTTCATCCCGGTGGCGCTCGCCGTCTCGGGCGCGCTGATGAACGTGCCCCCGGCGCTGCGGATCGCGGGGCGAACGCTGGGAGCGCGCGGGCTGGACCTCACGACGGGCGTGCTGCTGCCGAGCGCGGTGCCCAGCATCCTGACGGGGCTGAGGACCGCGTGGAGCTTCGCGTGGCGGGCGCTCGTGGGGGCGGAGCTGCTCGTCAGCGCGAGTGCGAGCCTGGGCGCGCAACTGGAGATCGGGCGCAACACGGCGAACATCGCGCTCGTGATCGCCACGATCCTGACCATCGGCGTGATCGGCGGGGTGTTCGACGCCCTGCTGCGCGTGCTCGAAACCCGGGTGCGCCGCGACTACGGGCTGGAGGTGCAACAATGACCGCCACGATGACCCCCCCCGCCGCGACGGCCAGCGCCCCCACCCAGGGGGTCAGCCTGACCCTGGACGGGGTGACCTACCGCTACGGGCGCGGACGGCCCGGCCTCGGCCCGGTGACCCTGCACGTGGCGCCCGGCGAGTTTCTGTGCGTGGTCGGCCCGTCGGGGAGCGGCAAGAGCACCCTGCTCTCGCTGCTGGCGGGCTTCCTGCGGCCCCAGGCGGGCGAGATTCGGCTGGGCGACACGCCGGTCACCGGACCCGACCCACGCCTGGCCCTGGTGCAGCAGGAACCGGCCCTCTTCCCCTGGCGGACGGTCGCGGGCAACGTCGCCTTCGGGCTGGAGCGGCGGCGCTTTCCCCGCTCGGGGCGGGCCGCCCGGGTCCAGGAGACGCTGCGCCTCGTGGGACTGGAGGGGTACGGCCCCCGCCGCGTCCACCAGCTCTCCGGCGGGCAGCGCCAGCGGGTCAGTCTGGCCCGGGCGCTCGCCGTGCAGCCGAGCCTGCTGCTCCTCGACGAGCCCTTCAGCGCCCTCGACGACCGCACCCGCACGGTCCTCGCCGACGAGTTGCTGGGCATCTGGTGGGCGAGGAAGGTCACCGTCGTCTTCGTGACGCACAACCTCGAAGAGGCGCTGGCCCTCGGGCAGCGGGTGGTGGCGCTGCGCGGCGGCGAGGTGGCGCTGGACGCCCCGGCGCGGGAACTGAGCGTGGGGCGGCTGCGGGAGATGCTCGAAGGCTAGCACTGGCCCGGCGTCCGCCTCACCCCGACCGACACAGAGGTGCGGGTGACGTGTCGAGAGGAAAGCGGCCCGTGCGTCCGGGAACCCCGTGACGTGCCCTACAGTGGGCCGGTGCGGCAGCGACGAGGCAGGGGTGGGCGGGCGGCGGTCGTGGTGGGGCTGGGCGCGCTGGCGGGCGGCGTTCACCGGGCGGCGCGGCGCCACGTGGCGCGAATCGAGGCCACGCCGGACCCCTACACCCTGGGCGAGCTGCTGCGCGAGCCGGAGGGCCGGGAGGTCACCGTCGAACGGCCCGACGGGACCCGGCTGCGGGCGCTGGTCGACGGCGAGGAGGGGCCGACCCTGGTGTTCGTGCACGGGTACGGGGCCACGCTGGTCGAGTGGAACGTGATCTGGCGGCGGCTGCGCGGGCGCTACCGCCTGATCGCCTTCGACGGGCGTGGGCACGGGCGCTCCACGGTGGGCGCGGGGGGCGTCTCCTCGCGGGCGATGGCCGCCGACCTCGCCGCGGTGCTCGACCACTTCGACGTGCGGGGCGGCACGTTGATCGGGCACTCGATGGGCGGCTTCGTGTCCGTCCGGTGCCTGCTCGACCACCCCGGGGTGACCCGGGCACGGCTGGCGCGGGCCATAATCGTGGCGAGCTTCGCGGGCGACGTGACGCGGGGGGCCCCGCAGCCCCGCCTGCACATTCCGCTGATCGCCTCGGGGGTCATGCCCGCGCTGTGCCGCACGCGCACCTACGGCTGGCTCTTCATGGGGGCGCAGTTCGGGCGGGTGCGCTTCGCCTCGGGGGTCGAGGCGCTGCGCCGGGTGTTCGTGGCGCAGGACCACGGGCGGCTGATCCCCATCCTGCGCGCCCTGCAACGGGAGAACGACTACCCCCGGCTCTCCGAGATCAGCCTGCCCTGCACCGTGATCTGCGGCGACGCCGACGACACCACCCCCCGGCACCACTCCGAGACCCTGGCGCGCGACATCCCCGGCGCCCGCTTCGTGGGCGTGCCGGGCTGCGGCCACATCCTGAACTGGGAGGCCCCCGAGGTCATCACCCAGGCTATCGAGGGCGGCTGACCCGGCACCCAGGAAGCGGGAGCGGCGGGCCGAGAGACACCTTCCCCGGCCCGCCGCCCGCCGACCTTCTCCTATTCCGTCTGCTTTTCCTCGCCCACCCCCGCGAGTTCGGCCTGACGCCCCTCGCGCGGGTTGACGCCGCCGAGCACCCGCTCGAAGGCGGCGACCACCGTATCGATCTGCTCCTTGGTGATCGTCACGGGCGGCAGAAAGCGCACGACGAGGGGTGTGGCCTGGAGGGTCAGCACGCCCTCCTCGTGTTCGAGGGCCGAGATGTAGGGCGCGCTCTTCTCCTTGAGTTCCACGCCGATCATCAGCCCCAGGCCGCGCACCTCGCGGATTTTGGGGGAGCGGATGGCGCGCAGCCTCTCCATGAAGTACGCCCCCTTCTCGCGCGCCTGCTCGGCCATGCCTTCCCGCTTCATCGCGCGCAGGGCGGCGACCCCGGCGGCCATCGCCAGCGGGTTGCCGCCGAAGGTCGTGCCGTGGCCGCCCTTGGGCATCCGGTCGGCGACCTCCGCCGTCATGGCGAAGGCCCCGACCGGCACGCCACCCGCCATCGCCTTCGCCAGCGTCATGCCGTCGGGGACCACGCCCGAGTGCTCGGAGGCGAACATCTTGCCGGTGCGGCAAAAGCCGGTCTGGATCTCGTCGAGGATCAGGAGGGCCCCCTTCTCGCGGGTGAGGCGCCGGGCCTCCTGAAGAAATTCGGGGGAAGCCGGACGCACCCCGCCCTCGCCCTGCACGGGTTCGAGGATGACGGCGGCGGTCTCACCCGTCACCGCCGCACGCAGCTCCTCGACGCTCCCGTAGGTGATGAACTCGACGTTCCGGTTGTCCACCGCGTCGCCGAAGGGCTCGCGGTACTTGGGCTCCCAGGTGAAGGCGAGGGCGCCCAGCGTCCGGCCCGAGAAGCCGCGCCTCATGCTCACGAACTTCGAGCGGCCCGTCGCGGTGATGGCGAACTTCTTGGCCGCCTCCATCGCCTCGGTGCCGGAGTTGCACAGGAACACGCGCTCCAGGCCCTGCGGCAGCACGCTCACGAGTTCACTCAGGAATTCGGCGCGCTTGTCGTTGGGAAGCGTCTGGGGCATCACGATCAGGCGCTCGGCCTGCTCCTTGATCGCCCGCACCACGTCGGGGTGGCTGTGGCCGATGTTCGCCACCCCGTACCCCGCCACGCAGTCGATGTACGAGCGGCCCTGCTCGTCCCAGACGGTGGCGCCCTGCCCGCGCACCATGACGACCTGATGCTTGTTGTAGACCCCGGAGTCGTATTGCAACTCGGCCTGGAGCCACTTGCTCGCGTTCTTCGTTTCACCCTGTGCGGTCACGTCGACCTCCTGTTACAGCCCAGTCTAGGGGGTGGGAGCCGGGAGAAAAGGGCGCGTGTCCAGCCGGACGGGTCACGGGTGGCCGCGCCGACCCCACCCGAAAGGGGGAGGACGACTGCGGAGGGGGAACATCCGGGCGCCTTCTCACGTAGGAAAGGACATGCGCAAGACCTTTCACCTGCCGCTGCTCGCCACGCTGCCCGCCCTGCTCGCCGCCTGCGGAGGGGACGACGACCTCGACCTCGACCGCTACAAGCGCACGAGTTATTCGTCCTACCAGCGCTGCCTCGCCGAGAACCGGGTGTATATCGAGCGCGGAATGCAAAATCCCTGCCAGAAGTCGGGGCGCTCGTACTACGGCCCCTACATGTACTTCGGGAGCAGCACGACCCGCTACGTGGGATACACCCCGTCCGGAGGCCTGGCCTCCACCGGCCTGACCTACGACAGCAAGAAGGGCACCTACGGCAGCTTCAAGGCGCCGGTGAGCCGGGGCGGGTTCACGAGCACCAGCCGCGCGAGTTCATCCTCGTCGGGAGGGTACGGCGGCTGATGCGGCGTCTCACCTTCCCCGCGCGGCCAGCCTGGGAGGCCCGGCTTCAGGAGGCGGGCTTCACGTGGTACGCCCCCACGCCCACCCACCCCGTCCCCTACTGGGGCGAGGACGCCTGCTACGCCTTCACCCCCGCGCAGGTCGAGAGGTTGGAACGCGACGCCCAGGACCTCACCGACATGGTGCTGGAGACGACGGGGGCCGCTATCGAGTCGGGGAGGCTGGGCGAACTCGGCATTCCCGCCTTCCTGCACGGGGCAGTGCGGGAGTCCTGGGACCGCGACGACCCGACCGTCTACCTGCGCCTCGACCTCGCCTACGACGGGCGGGGGCACGCCCGGCTGCTGGAGGTGAATGCGCAGACGCCCACCTCGCTGATCGAGGCGGCGGTCAGCCAGTGGCACTGGCTCGAAGACCGGCTGGGGGCGGGCGAGCTGCCTGCCGGGACGACCCAGTGGAACACCATCCACGAGGGGCTGGGCGAGCAGTGGGCGTACCTCGCGCGGGAGCGGGGCCTCTCGCAGGCGCACTTCAGCGCGGCCCGCGAGGTCGAGGACATCGCCACCGTCACCTACCTGCGCGACCTCGCCCTGGCGGCGGGGGTGAGCGGGTCCTTCCTCGCGGCGGACGAGATCGGCACGAGCCCGAACGAGGCTTACCTGCTCGACGCGTGGTCCCTGCCCATCCGTCACCTGATGTGGCTGTGGCCCTTCGAGTACGCGTGGGAGTCGCGGGACGCGGCCTTTCTGGCGACGACGGGGACCCGCTTCATCGAGCCGCTGTGGAAGACCGTGACGGGGAGCAAGGGCCTGCTCGCCCTCCTCCACGAGCGTTATCCGGACAGCGGGTTGGTGCTTCCGGCGACGCTGACGCCCGGTGCGCTCGGCCCCAACGTGGTCCGCAAGCCCCTCTACTCACGCGAGGGGCAGAACGTCACCCTGCCCGGCGAGCCCGCCACCCCCGGCGCGTACGGCGACCTCCCGAGCATCGAGCAGGCGTACGTGGAGCTGCCCACCTTCGAGGCTTCGGACGGCCCACGCTACCCGGTCCTGGGCGTGTGGGTCGCCGGGAACGAGGTGTGCGGGCTGGGCATCCGGGAGGGGCGCACACGGGTGACGGACAACCGGGCCACCTTCGTGCCGCACGTCGTCCTGCCGGGGTGACGGGGAGCCCCGGTGAGTGGATCAGTGGTCTCCCCCGTGCCGTTCCTTCGGGAGGCCGAGGCCGGACTTGTCCACGCTCTCCGTCGCGGACTCCAGCCCCTCCTCGGGCGACTCCCGCGCCAGCTCGCGCAACTCGCGCTCGGCGGCTTTCGACACCTCGGGGGTCCACTTGCCGTGGCGGGTCATGGTTTCCCCGTCCTGCGGCGTCTCGGCCTGTTCGTCCCGCCCCTTTTCTCGCTTGTCGGTCATAGCCCGTATTCGACCTCAAAGCGGGGAGAGCTGGGCGAGAGAAGGGCACGGAATCTCCCGGAAAAGCTTCATCGGCGTGGGTAGATTACTTCAGGTCGCACCTGTACACGAACGTCTTGCCGCCGTTCAGGTACATCATCACGAACATCGAGCCCTTGGGCGTGGTCACGGTGGCGCGGTAGAGGTCCTTGTCGTTGAAGCTGGAGCGGTACTGCACCCCTTTTTCCTTGGCAGCGGCTTCCTTCATCTTAGGTCTTGCATCTGGATAAGGTGAGTGAATACCCGTGCTGGCGCAGGAATTCTTCCTCTCGACAGACCTGTGCAGCGAGTCGTTGAATGACCAGCAGGGGCAGGGCCACCCGGGCGGCGACTTC